>NZ_JAJNQM010000053.1:0-23782 GCF_022227785.1 Ectothiorhodospira lacustris
TGAAGAGTTTCTGATCCTGATGCCCGATACCACTCTGACTCAGGCACGGGGTTTCATTGAGCGCCTGCGCCGGCAGATCGAAACGACGCCTTTCCTGATCGCCCAGCACTCGCTCAGCATTACCATCAGCGCCGGTCTTGCCTCTTCGCATATTGAAGAACACGACAGCCATGAAGCCTTTGTCAGCCGCGCCGACATGGCGCTCTACGCAGCCAAGAAGGCCGGTCGCAATCAGGTCTGTACCGAAGCAGCCGAGGCGGATTAGGGCCGCCGGCAACTGAAAGGCGGAGCCTACCCATGACAGGCTGGAATCGACAATCAAGCCACGGGCTTCCATGCCCATGGTGTCCTTTCAGATCGACTACAAGCTCGCACATTCCGATTGGGCGGCGGCCCGAGATTGGTGACTGCGCTGAGCGATATTGACCAGATCCTCCAGTGTGAAGTGTCCTTCTTCCTTCGAGTGCAAGGTGGGCCTCCAATGGGGGGCATGGTTAACGAAACTCGCCCGATCCCCTTCCAGAAGACCAATTAGCACTTCAGCCACAATCTGGCCGCCCACCTCGCCCAGATGCTGGCCGGACTCGCGCACCTCGGCTTCGCGCAGGATGTAGTACCACAACGGTGCGGGTACCGGCAGGGGGGTCGGCAATCCGGGCACATGGCCCCAGAGTTCCTCCTGACTCAGCACATCGGCGCCCATGCAGGCGGCCACCGATTGCCCCGACGGCAGGGAGAAGGCAGCACCCCGTTTGAGATTACGGGTGGCCAGCGAACGTGCCTCATCCGGGATGCCAGGGGGTACCACCGAGTCCGGCAGAAAGAGCAACGACTCATTCAGCCGGGTGTTGATCAGACGACTGGGCTGCACATCCTGGCCATCTCCCAGAAAACTCGACCAGTCCACCGTGTGCTCCCTGGCAACAGGCACACCGCCCCGAAGATCGCTGAGCCCCTCGTCCCTCGGCGCATCGGCCTCGGTCGGGAACAGTCGCGCCCCACCCGCGGTAGCGTTGATGCGGTAGCCGGCCCGCACCTGGCTGTGCCCGAAGCGGAAGGCGGCCACGCTGAACTCCACCGGTATGTAGGGCTCTTCATCAAACCAATAGTAGCGTCGCCCGTGATCCAGGATTTCCTCCACCCGCGCCTGACCACAGATACGGGGCAGGTAGTCGTGCAGGACAATCCACTGATAGTGCCAACGCACGAGCCTCTGGGCCTCCTCGAAATCCCGGCCTGCCTCCCCGTCAAACACCTGGTTGTGGAATTTGGCAAAGGCCAGGTGCAGCTGCGAGACAATGAGATTCTCATCGTTTCGTGGGTCACCGATGATGGCAGTGCCACGGTGATTCCTGAGGAGGTCATGGTCGCCCTCGGCCGAGGTCAGGAACCGGCCCTCGCCATCATAGAGGTAGGGCTGGGCCGCCGGCCCTGCGCCGTACAGGGAATCCAGTTCCAGCATGGGGGTGCGGAAGTTACGCAATGCCTGGGGATCGTTCTGGGATTCCAGGCTGGAGGTGGGGTCGAAGGTGATGTCGTGGTCGACAAACTGACCGAAAAAGGTGAAGCCGGCAGGGATGCCGGGATTGTCGCCCTCATCCCCAAGATCATCTTTCATGGGGCCATCGGCGGCCCCCAGGGCATGGGGTTGTGCAGGTTGAGGGAGATGCGGCTCCTTGAGGGAGCGCAGATGAGGAAACATCCGGCCAAAACGACCGGGCTGGCCAAACACCCCCTTTTGAGGGCAATGGCCCCGAAGATATTCACCGTGCATGGGTGTACTCCTCATGAAGCTGCGACGTCATTTTGATGGGGCCGTAGCGACCTCCTTCTGTGGGTGACTAAAGGGGAAATCCATACTCTATTGCTTGGTTTATAGTCCTTGTTTCCAGAATGTCCAGTCGTATCCAATAGGTCTTACGGCACCCACCCTCCTCCTGGATGAGGAGGGCTGAGGTGTTCTGGTCGTCCCCTGGTTACAGCTGACATCCGCAACCAGCTCGGCTGTGGGTATTTGCCGCCGAGAAACGTCACCCGTCAAGAACCAGCCAGAACGTGCGAGAAATTCGGCAGCCAACCGCTCACTCATGGCCATACCCTCCACCTGTGTCGGATGATCGCCCTCATGAGCAAAAGCTCCGCACTGGTCTCGTCCACAGGATAAAGTAGCGTCACCCCCAAATCCGCCATTTGGTGGGTTGCGTGCCCTCTGGAACCGAAATTGGCTTGCTTGCGGTCCGGCGGCATACTATCGCTACAGAGGCATGCCCCCTTCCCTGCCATCCAGCGAGACCGCAAATGTATCTCAGCATCGTGGGTCTACTCGTCGGAGCCGTGTTCTTTGCCTTTTCGCTGACACCCTCCCTGTTGCCGCGCCCGTTCCTGATCCAGGGCGTGATCTCGGGGGTTTCGTTTGCGGCGGGTTATGGTCTGGGTGTCGCTGGTGTATGGCTCTGGAAGTACCTGGAATTGCCCACCCCGAGCAAGCGGACGGTCCGAATCGTCCAGGTCGTTGCCGGCCTGCTCTGCGTGCTGATCACGTTCAGCTTCATTTGGCAGGCAGCAGAGTGGCAGAACTCCATCCGCGCGCTGATGGGAATCGAAAAGCTCGCGGGTGTTCAGCCGGTGCTGTCGGGCGTCATCGCTGCAGGGGTGTTCGTGCTGATACTGGGTTTGGCTCGTCTGTTTCAGTGGGTCTTTCGCACCCTGGCCACCAGGCTGCACCGGCACGTCCCGCACCGCATATCCCAGATCATCAGCATCACTGCCGCCGTGTTGCTGTTCTGGACCGTGATCAACGGCGTACTGGTGAATTCAGCGCTGCGGGTCTTGGATCGCTCCTTCCAGCAGCTTGATGCACTGATCGACGCCGACCTGCCGCACCCCGTACACGCCTGGCAGACGGGCAGTGAGGAGTCGCTGATCGACTGGAAGGATCTGGGCCGTCAGGGGCGCAGTTTTGTTGCCGGCGGCCCCACCGCCGAGGAACTCAGCGACTTCTTCGCCACACCGGTACCGCCCCCGATTCGGGTGTACGTGGGTCTCAACTCAGCGGATACGCCGGAGCAACGGGCCCGTCTGGCGCTGGAAGAACTCAAGCGTGCGGGTGGCTTCGAGCGCTCCATACTGTTACTGGTGACACCCACCGGCACGGGCTGGGTGGATCCCTCGTCACAGAACACGGTGGAGTACCTGCACCGTGGCGATATCGCCACGGTCGTGGCGCAGTACTCCTACCTGAACAGCCCGCTCACCTTGCTGACCGACCAGGGCTACGGTGCGGAAAATGCACGTGCCCTGTTCACGAAGATCTATGACCACTGGCGCACCTTGCCGCCGGAATCGCGGCCTCGGCTCTTTCTGCGTGGCCTGAGCCTGGGTTCGCTCAACTCCGATCTCTCCTTCGACCTCTTCGACATCATCGATGATCCCTTCCACGGCGCGCTGTGGAGCGGACCGCCGTTTCGCAACGAGACCTGGCGCAGGGCGACCGCAGAGCGTGATCCAGGCTCCCCGGCCTGGCTGCCGGAGTTCCGAGGCGGATCAGTCGTGCGGTTCATGAATCAGGAACACAGGCTCGATCATGGCAAAGAAGAATGGGGACCGTTCCGAATCGCCTTTCTGCAGTATGCCAGCGACCCGATCACCTTCTTCAGCCCCGAGTCTGCCTGGAAGGAACCGGAATGGATGCGCGAGCCACGCGGTCCCGACGTCTCCCCGGATCTGCGCTGGTTTCCCATCGTCACCATGCTGCAACTGGCCGCCGACATGATGGTGGGCACCGCACCCAAGGGATTCGGGCACGAATATGCCCCGAGCGACTACATCCACGCCTGGCTGGCGCTGACCGAGCCCGAGGGCTGGAGCGAATCCGAGCTGGAACGCCTACACGCGCTGTTTGATTGATCATCAGAAACTCCCGAACAGCGTCCCCAACGTGATCAGCACAATCAGCGAGAGGAAGGGCGCCACCATCGCGGCCATCGCCAGATCGAAATAGGCCTGCCGGTGCGTGAGCCCGGTGATTGCGAGCAGGGTGATGACCGCGCCGTTGTGCGGCAGCGTGTCCAGTCCGCCGGTGGCCACTGCCGTGACACGATGCAGCAACTCCGGGTTGATCCCCTGGGCGTAAGCCATCTCCAGATAGGTATCGCCGAGGGTCGACAGCGCGATACTCATCCCCCCCGAGGCCGACCCGGTCATTCCCGCCAGCACGTTCACCGCAATCGCAAGCGAGATCAGCGGATTGTCGCCCCCGAGACCAACCACCGCATCACGAATCAGCACGAAGGCGCCCAGCGAGGCGATCACGGCACCAAAACCCACCAGGCTTGCGGTATTGAAGATCGGCAGCAGTGAGGCGTTGGCACCGTTGTCGACGGACTGCGTGAGCTTGGGCAACCGCTTCCAGTTCATGGCGATCACCACCAGCAGGGACAGCACCAGGGCCGCAACCACCGACCAGATCCCACGCACCTCCTCAATGCTGGTCTCACCGTACAGCGGCAGGGCCAGGAAGTCCGTATCCATGTTCGGGATGATCACGAAAGTGAACAACAGGTTGATCGCAATCACCAGCACCAGCGGCAGGACGGCGACGAATACCGGTGGCCGGCTCACCGGGGGGTCCGCCACCGGGAGCTCCATCAGGTCGAAACCCTCACCCGCCGAGCGTTCCCGCAAGTCCTTGTTCGGGACGAATTCCGCATCCGGGTGGTTCCCGTAGCCTTCCGAGGCCAGCTTGTGCGCGCGGTACTTGAGCCAGGACATGCCGAGGACGAACATCACCAGCGCCGTGATGATGCCCAGCCCCGGGGCCGCGAAGGGAGAGGTGCCGAAGAAAGGCATCGGGATGGCATTCTGGATGGCGGGCGTACCCGGCAGCGCAGTCATGGTGAAGGTGAAGGCACCCAAAGCGATGGTTGCGGGAATCAACCGTTTGGGGATGTCGGCCTGCCGGAACAGGGCCGCCGCAATCGGGTAAACCGCAAAGGCCACCACGAACAAGGACACCCCGCCGTAGGTCATGACGGCGCAGGACAGGACCACGGCCAGGATCGCCTGGCCACTGCCCAGCTTGGCGATGATGGCGTCGGCGAGGACCCGGGCGCAGCCCGAGTCCTCCATCAACTTGCCGAACACGGCGCCGAGAAGAAATACGGGGAAATACAGTGTGATGAAGCCACCGGCCGAACCCATGAAAATCTGTGTGTAACTCGCCAGCACCGGGCCGTCCATCGTTGCCACCACTGCGAAGGTGGCCAGCGCCGGCGCGAGGATCAGGAGGCTGACGCCCCGGTAGGCCAGGTACATCAGCAGGCCCAGTGCGATGACGATAACCAGGATCCCCATCATGGCTTCGGCTCCGTTGGCTGGTCGGATGACGCAGATGCGTCGAGGCTAGGTGGCGCAAAGCTGTCGGTAAAAAGGCCCTTCAGATCGAAGGTGGAACGCTTGCCCAGATCATCGAAATGGCGCTTGAGGAAGCCCTCGGCCCAAGCCTGGCCGCGTTCCTTGAGGTGCGTCAGGTAGTCCCATTCAGCGTTCATCTTGCTTGAGGCATCCAGATTCTTGAGCTCTTCGTGGGCATGGATCAGATGCAGGTAGATGTCGCGGTAACGCTCGGATTCGAGTCGCTCCACCTCTATCAACTGGTGCAGGAGCTCGATGGAGCGCAGTTCCTTGATCAGGCTGGCGTTGAAGGTAATCTCGTTGAGCCGGTTGATGATCTCGCGACCGGTGCGTGGCAGTTCCTCTCTTACCAGTGGATTGATCTGAACCACGATCAGATCGCGTGTGGCGCGATCCTCGACCAGCGGATAGAGCGCGGGATTCCCGATATAGCCACCGTCCCAATAAGCCTCACCGTCGATCTCCACGGCCTGGTACATGAAGGGCAAGCAGGCGGATGCCATCACCGCATCGACCGTGAGATTCGGCTGGGTGAAGGTGCGGCCGCGCCCGGTGCGCACATTGGTGGCGGTCACGAAGACCTTGAGGGCCTTGCAGTGGTTGACCCGTTCGAAATCCACCTGTGAAGCGACGAGTTCGCGCAGTGGATTAATGTTCAGAGGATTCAGTTCGTAGGGCGAGAACTGCCGGGTGAGCTGCTCGAAGAACAGGTAACCGGGCGAGTGATCCAGGCTATAGCGGTTGGTCATCCGGTCCCAGGCGGACCGCTGTATCGGAGAGAATCGTGCCGCATCGCTGACCGCCTTCCAGAACCCGGCAAGGGCCTCCCGCGCGCCCTCGCGCCCCCCCTGATCCAGGCCATCGGCCATGACCACCGCGTTCATGGCGCCCGCGCTGGTGCCGCTGATGGCGGCGATCTCGATTCGCTCATCCGCCAAGAGCCGGTCCAGCACCCCCCAGGTCAGTGCGCCGTGAGCGCCGCCTCCCTGCAAGGCGAGATCCACTGTCCTTACATCCTTCCCGGCCTTATTCATCCGAAGTCTCCCTTGGCCCCCATGTTCCGGCTAATACCGCAACATGGGGGCCATGTCTAGCGTCGAACACATAAAACTGGACCGGGTCGACACTCACCTGTGGTTCATGTCCCGGATGCATTGCTGAGCGATTCCTGCCCAGGGGCGGAAGAACCCTTTCGAAGGGCGATCGTACCGGGATAAAGGTGGTCAGATCCCTGGTGTTTTACCGCTGTATAACCGTGGCGCAGAACGGGCAATTTTGTGGATCAGGTGGCTACCATTGCGGCACCGGTTGTGCGACATTCCGGAAAGGGAAAAACCGCTCGGTGGGCCGAAGGAGTGTGCTGTGCGCTTGCGTTCGGTATGGTGGCGAATCGTCGGATTCACTCCGGCCCATGGCCAGGTCCCGGGCACCTCCCGGCGGGGCAGATGGGCTCTGGTTCCAGCGCTCGCGGCACTGGTCTTGCTTGCCGCCTGCGGAGGTCGACCCGAGGATGTGACGGGTCTGTCTCCGCGATTAGTGGATTCGGTACTGCTGGGGCCTGCCGAACTGCCGGCACGCCGACAGTTTCCCGGTGAGGTGCGCGCCGATCAGCGTGCCGAACTCGCCTTCATCGTCTCCGGGCCGCTGGTCGACCTCCCCATCCAGGAGGGGCAGTTCGTGGAGGCGGGAACACTGCTGGCCCGGATCGACCCCCGCGATTTCGTGAACGAGCGCGACGGGCGTCGGGCGGATCGGAACGAGGCCCGGTCCCGGTTCGACCGCATCGAGAGGGCCTTTGCAGCCGGGGTGGTGACGGCGGCGGAGCGGGACCAGTCCCGTGCGCGCTTCCAGGTAGCCGATGCCGAGCTGGCGCTGGCGCAAAAGCGCCTGGAGGATACCGAACTCCTGGCCCCGTTCCCGGGCCGCGTTGCCCGCCGCCTCGTCGAAAATTTCCAGACCGTGCAGGCCGGCGAGCCCGTGCTGCTACTCGAAGACATCAGTCGACTCGAGGTTCGAATCCAGCTACCGGAACTCGACGTGGTGCGGCTGCCCGCCGGCCGGTCCCTGCTCGGCACGGAGGTCGGCACGGTCAGCTTCGACGTGCTGCCGGGGCGACGGTTCCCGGTCTCGGTGAAGGAGTTGGAGACGCGCGCCGACCCCCGCACCAACACCTACCGTGTGGTCCTCAGTCTGCCCCCGCCGGAGGGGGCCAACATCCTCCCCGGCATGAGTGCGAGCTTCGTGCCCCATGACGCGGTGGTAGGGATCCGTTCCATGTACTTTCTCCCGGTGGAGGCGCTGCAGGCCACATCCGATCGCAGTGCCTTCGTCTGGCTGCTGGACCCTGAGCAGTCCACGGTGCAGCGAAGGTCCGTGCGGATCGGGGGCCTGAGCGGCCGTACGGTGCAGGTACTGGAGGGCCTGTCGGAGGGTGACCGGGTCGTCACCGCGGGTGCCGCCTATCTCGCCGACGGCGAGCAAGTGCGGATGAGGGACTGAGATGAACATCGCCGAGCTGTCGATCCACAAGAAGGTCATCGTCCTCTTCATCACCTTCCTGATCATCGGCGGCGGCATCTTCGCCTACGAGAACATGGGGCGGCTGGAGGATCCCGAGTTCACGATCAAGGTGGCCAAAGTCGTGACCCTGTATCCGGGGGCCAGCGCCGAGGAGGTCCAGCGCGAGGTGACGGACGTGCTGGAAACCGCGATCCAGCAGATGCCACAGCTGTGGCGCATCACCTCCCAGTCCACGGACGGGCTGTCCATCATCACCCCGGAGATCCAGCAGGCCTATACGGCCGCGGAGATGCCGCAGATCTGGGACGAACTCCGACGCAAGGTCGGCGACGCTCAGTCCCGCCTGCCGCCCGGGGTGCTCCCCTCCATCGTGAACGACAACTTCGGGGATGTCTTTGGCGTGTACCTGGCCATCACCGGGGAAGGCTACACCTACTCGGCGCTGAAGGATTACGCCGACCTGCTGCGCCGCGAGCTGCTGCAAGTCCCCGGTGTTGCGAGCGTCGCGCTCAACGGCGTTCAGCCCGAGCACATCTTCCTTGAGGTCTCACGCACCCGGATGGCCCAACTAGGCATCCCGCTGGAACTCGTGTACCGGACCATCGGCGAACAGAATACGGTGACCGACGCCGGACGGGTCGGCGTCGGAGGCAGTCGGATCGCGGTGCGGCCCACCGGCGAATTCGATTCCGTGGAGGCCATCTCCAATGTACTGATTCCGGACCCAACCGGCCAGGGGCGGCTGATCCGGGTACGCGACCTGGCGACGGTGACCCGCGGCTATCGGGATCCGCCCACGAGCCTGATGCGCTTCAACGGCAAGCCGGCGATCGGACTGGGAATCTCCACCGTCTCGGGCGGGAACGTGGTGGTGATGGGTGAACTGGTGGAACAGCGGCTCGCGGAGCTTGCGCCGCTGACCCCCGTCGGCATGGAGATCGGCGTGATCGCCTTCCAGGCCCACGCGGTGACCGAGGCGATCAACAACTTCATCGTCAGCCTCGCCCAGGCCGTGGCCATCGTCATCGTCGTGTTGCTGGTGTTCATGGGGCTGCGCTCCGGCCTCATCATCGGCGTGGTGCTCCTGGTGACCATCCTCGGCACGCTGGTCGTGATGTACGCGCTGGACATCACCCTGCAACGCATCTCCCTGGGTGCGCTGATCATCGCGCTGGGCATGCTGGTGGACAACGCCATCGTCGTCACGGACGGGATCCTGGTGCGTATTACCCGGGGCATGGACCGGATCAAGGCTGCAAAGGAAATCATCGCGCAGACGGCCATGCCCCTGCTCGGTGCCACCGGCATCGCGGTGCTGGCCTTCGTCCCGATCGGTTTCTCCGCCGACAACACCGGCGAGTACACCCGCTCCCTGTTCGTGGTGATGCTGGTTTCGCTGCTGCTGAGTTGGATCACGGCGCTGACCCTCACCCCGCTGCTCTGCCACATGTTCCTGAAACCGGAAAAGGTGTCCTCCGGAGGCGAGAGCCGGTTCTACCGAACCTATCGCAACTTCGTGATGCTCTGCATCCGGGTCCGTTACCTGACCCTGGCGGCGACGGTTGGTCTCCTCGTCCTGGCGATCATTGGCTTTGGCATGCTTCGAGAAGGGTTCTTCCCGCCATCGACCCAGCCCCAATTCATGGTCAATTACTACCTGCCGCAGGGAGCCGACATCCACGCCACCTCAGGGGACATGAAGGTCATCGAGGACTACCTGCTGTCCCGGGAAGAGGTGGTCGCCGTCTCCAGCTTCGTGGGCAGCGGCGCGCAGCGCTTCCAGTTGACCTACACGCCGGAGGACCCCAACCGCAGCTACGGCCAGCTGATTGTCGAGGTGGATGACCGGCGCAGGATCGATGACCTCACACTCGATGTCTACGACTTCATCCGGGACAATCTGCCGAACGGCGAGCCGGTCGTCAATCTGTTCCAGCTGGGGCCCGGCGGTACGTTCAAGGTCCGCGCGCGGTTCAGCGGCCCGGATCCGCAGGTCTTGCGCGACCTGGCGGCTCAGGCCGAGCAGATCATCGTCGACTCCGGACTGGCACAGATCGCGACCACGGACTGGCGTCAGCAGACGATGGTACTCGCGCCGCAGTTCTCCGAGGCGCAGGCACGGCGCACGGGCATCGACCGACCGCAGCTGGCGCGCGCCCTGCACCGCGCGACCGAGGGTACCACTGTCGGTTTCTATCGTGAGGGAGACGACCTGATTCCCATCATCTCCCGGGCCCCGGAGGACGAACGTCAAGACGTCGCCAGCCTCGGCGATGTGCAGATCTGGAGCCCGGTGGCCGAGCAGGCGATCCCACTGCGGCAGGTCGTCAGCGGTTTCGAGGTGGCGTGGGACAACCCGATCATCATGCGGCGCGATCGCGTGCGCACCATCGAAGTGCGGGCCGATGCCTTTCCGGGCGAGCTGGCCAGTACCCTGCTGGCGGCGGTCAAGCCCAAGATCGACGCGCTGGAACTCCCGCCAGACTACCGCCTGGAGTGGGGCGGCGAGTTCGAGGACTCGGCCCGTGCCCAGAGCTACATCGCTGCCGGCATCCCGGTGCCGCTGCTGCTGATGGTCCTGATCCTGGTGCTGCTGTTCAACAACCTGCGCCAGCCGCTGGCGATCATGCTCACCGTGCCACTCGCCGTGATCGGTGTCACCGTAGGGCTTCTCCTGGCCAACGAGCCGTTCGGCTTCATGGCGCTGCTGGGCTTCCTCGCACTGTCCGGCATGTTGATCAAGAACGCCATCGTGCTGATGGACGAGATCAATCTGGAACTGCGCGAAGGAAGGATCCCCCTGGATGCGGTGCTCAACGCCGGCGTCAGCCGCATCCGACCGGTGGTGATGGCCGCGGGCACCACGGTGCTGGGCATGCTGCCCCTGTTCCAGGATCCCTTCTTTGTCGGTATGGCGGTGACGATCATCGGCGGCCTCAGCTTTGCCACGGTACTCACGCTGGTCGTGGTGCCGGTACTGTACGCGACCCTGTACCGGGTGCCATCGCGCGCCGAGGACGAGTCCGCGGACCCCAGTCCCGCAGTGCCGGCGTCCTGAGGAGGGAAACATGAGAATGATCCTGCTGGTGTTGGTACTGCTGCACGTCGGTACGGCCCAGGCGCAGACCGCCGCCCGTACCATCCTGGATGAGACCGGGCGAGCACCGCTGGTGCAGACACTTGTGGTGGGGGTTGACGCGGAAATCCTGGAACTGCCGGGGCGAGTACAGGCGACCCGGCGTTCGGAACTGGCCTTTCCCGTGTCCGGGCTGCTGAGCGAACGGCCGGTGGTCGCCGGGCAACGGGTCGCAACCGGCGAACTGCTGGCCCAGCTCGATCCGCGCGACCTGAAAAATCGCGTCGCCCTGGAGGAGGCCCGGCTGGCGCTTGCCAAAGCGGATTTCCTGCGCTTTTCGAGACTGGCCGAGTCGCCCGTATCGCCGGTGACCCCGGCAGAAGTGGACCGGAAGCGGGCGGAGTTCGAGATCGCGACGCTGCGCACCGCGCAGGCGCGCAAGATCCTCGAGGACGCAACGCTCACAGCCCCCTTCGACGGCATCGTCGCCGCCACACTGATCGAAAACCACCAGAGGGTTCGGGCCGACCAGCCGGTGCTGCTGCTGGAGGCGTCCGATGCGCTGGAGGTGGTCGTCGACCTCCCCGAGCGGGTGCTGGGACGTTTGAGCGAACTGCCGCGCGATAGGCCTGTCGCCGAGGCCGTCTTCACCGCGGCCCCAGACCGGGCGTTTCCCGCCCGGGTCAGCGAGATCGCCACCCGAGCAGACGCCGTCACCCAGAGCTTCCGGGTGACCCTGGCGATCGACCGGCCCGAGGACATCAATCTGCTGCCCGGTATGACCGCGACCGTCTACGCGCGCCCCAACGTCTACCTCCGGCCCGTATTACGTGTTCCCCTGAGCGCGGTGGGCGAAACCGAGGCGGGTGATGCTTTCGTCTGGGTGGTCGACCCGGAGACCTACGCGATCGAGCGCCAGCCGGTGACCCTGGGCGAGGCCAGCCACAGCACGGTGGTCGTACTGGAGGGGCTGCACGGTGGCCAGAGGATCGTCTCCGCGGGTGTCGGCCGGCTACAGGCCGGCATGGTGATCAGCCCCTATCGCACCGGGATGTTGAGTCAATAACGCAGGGGAGATTCACATGCTTCGCGGTCTATCCGTA
The DNA here is from genome assembly GCF_022227785.1 of Ectothiorhodospira lacustris. Classification (NCBI taxonomy): domain Bacteria; kingdom Pseudomonadati; phylum Pseudomonadota; class Gammaproteobacteria; order Chromatiales; family Ectothiorhodospiraceae; genus Ectothiorhodospira; species Ectothiorhodospira lacustris. Next base: position 12,112 of record NZ_JAJNQM010000053.1, read on the forward strand.
CAACAGAAGCCTGTGATCTGGTCCCTGATGCAATTGGCGGGCGCCACGGTGGCCCAGCTGCCGGCACGTTTCGCGCGGCAGAGGTCCGGCGGCGCATGAGCGGTCCAGGGCCCATCGAGTTCGGATTGGTCGTGTTGATCATGGCCGCCGCCATCCGGGCGCATGTGGCGCAGGCCACTTTTGCGGCAGCCCTGGGCTTTATCGCCTACGGGCTGCTGCTGGGCTTGGTCTGGGTGCGCCTGGGCACAGTGGATGTGGCCTTGACCGCAGCAACGGTGGGCGTAATGACCGGCGTGCTGCTGCTCTCTGCCGCCGCGCGCATGCGTGCCGGCGAGCAGGCCGCGATCCTGGAACGCCCCGGCCCGGCCCTGCGTGGGCTGATCGCCGTGCTTTGCATCGCGGTTTCGGCGGCGATCGCGCTCGTGGTGCTGATGCCGGCCGATCCTGCGCCCACGCTGGCGCCGGCTGCCGCGGCCAACAACCTGCACGCCACGGGCCTGGGCAACCCGGTCACCGCGGTACTAATGGCCTACCGGGCAATCGACACGCTGCTGGTGAACGTCGTGCTGCTCATCGCGGTGGTGGCCGTCTGGTCCATGGCCCCGGATTCCCTGTGGGGCGGACGCCCCGGGCCGACACCCGTAAGGCAGGACAACGAGGCACTCACATTTCTTGCCCGGTTACTGCCGCCGATCGCAGTGGGGGTCGGCATCTACCTGCTGTGGAACGACATCAATGAGCCGGGCGGCGCCTTCCAGGGCGGCGCGATCCTCGCGGCGATATGGATCCTCGCACGCATGGCCGGCCTCGTTGATGCACCTGCGATCGGCCGCCTGTCCCTGCGGCTTGCCCTGGTGTCGGGCCCGGTCGTGTTTCTGACTGCCGGGTTCGCAGGCTTTGCACTCGCCGAAGGCTTCCTCGCCTACCCATCCGGCTGGGAAAGGCCGGTCATCATCGTGATCAACTCGGCCATGACGCTGACGGTGGCGGTGACGCTCGCCATGCTGCTGGAGGGGCCGCCCACGCGACCGCCCTCCCCGCCCCTGGCCGGCATGCCTACAGCGCAAGACGCGAAGCGGGGCGAACGGTGACACTGACCATCACCTCTCTGTATGGGTTGCTCGGCGCCGCGCTGGTGGGCCTGGGTCTCTACGGGCTTCTGGTGCAGCCCCATCCGCTGCGCAAGATCCTTGCATTCAACGTTATGGGTGGTGGCCTGTTCCTCGTGTTCGGCGTGGTCGTCCGTCGGGGTGCGGCAGCCGGGTTCCCCGCGGATCCGGTGCCCCAGGCCTTCGTGATCACCGCGATCATGATGGCCCTTGCGGGCACCGCGCTCGCCGTGGCGATCATGCTCCGGCTGTTCGCTGAGACCGGTCGGGTGACACTGCGGCCCGAGCCGCCCGCCTCCAGCGACGGCAAGGGCGGTGATTCATGAGTCCCGTGATGGCGGCACCCGAGGGTTTACTGCTGGTCCTTGCGATCTTCGGGCCGGTGCTCGGCATCCCGCTGTTGCTGATACTGGGGGGGCGGCAGGCGGAACGGATCGGGCTCGTGCTGCTTGCGCTCGGGCTCGGCGTCGCCATCGCCATTGCCACCACCGTGATTCGCCGCGGCGATGCACTGGAATATGTGCTGGGCGGGTGGGCGCCTCCCCTGGGTGTGCTGCTACGTGCCGACGGGCTCTCCATCGTGATGCTGGCCACCACCGCGGTCGTGATCGGCGCGGCCGGACTCTATGCCCGTTCCGATTTCGGCGTGCCACGTGGAATGCCTGAGACCCGGGCACCGCTGGTGTTCTGGACTCTGTTGCTGACGGTCTGGGCCGGACTCAACGCGGTCTTTCTTGCTTCGGACTTGTTCACCCTGTTCGTGGCACTGGAACTGCTCACCCTCGGTGCCGTCCCGCTGGTCAGTCTGAGCGGACGCGCGGAGGCCCTGACCGCCGCCCTGCGTTATCTCCTCTTCTCGCTGCTGGGCTCCGCCCTGTTCCTGCTGGGCGTGGCGCTGCTCTACGGGTCCTACGGCACGCTCGATATCGCCCTGCTCGCCGAGCGCGTCCGTGTCGAACCCGCGACCCAGTTGGCAGCCGCATTGATGACCGTGGGGCTGCTCACGAAGACCGCCCTGTTCCCGCTGCACATCTGGCTGCCCGCCGCCCATGCCGGTGCCCCGGCAGCCGCCAGCGCGTTGATCTCGGGGCTGGTGGTGAAGGGCTCCTTCGTACTCATCATCCGAGTGTGGGTGGATGCGCTACCCGGCGTGGCGACGCCGATGGCGGCCCAACTGCTCGCGGCCCTGGGGGCGGCTGCGATCCTGGTGGGAAGTGCGCTTGCACTGCGGCAGGCGCGACTGAAGATGCTGATCGCCTATTCAACGGTGGCGCAGGTGGGCTACCTGTTTCTGGCCTTCCCGCTGGCAAGTGCCACCCAACTCGGTACCGCGGCCTGGACGGGCGGGATACTGCAAGCCGTATCGCATGCGCTGGCCAAGGCCTCGATGTGTCTGGCGGCGGGTCTGATCACGAAGGCGATCGGACACGACCGCATTCTGGATATGGGGAGCATCGGGCGCGTAATGCCCACAACCGTGTTCGCCTTCGGGCTGGCCGGCTTCACGCTCATGGGCATGCCCCCAAGCGGCGGCTTCGTGGCCAAGTGGTTGTTGTTGCGGGCCGCCATTGAGGGCGCGCAGTGGTGGTGGGTCCTGGTCATCGTGTCGGGAGGACTGCTGACCGGCGGTTACCTGTTCCGCGTGCTTTCCCGTGCCCTGGCCCAGTCGGACGAGCCGCCGGGCCTGCGCTCCCCGCTGGACCGGCGCGGGGAACGGCTGGTGCTCGGCCTCGCGCTACTCTCGATCGGCGTCGGTCTGGTGCCGCTGGCCTCCCTGTCTATCGTCCACATCGGACGCGCCCTGTGAAGGGCCCGCTGCTCATCGCCACCTGGGCCGTCCCGCTTGCGATGCTGGCGGCCTGCCTGTCCCCGCGGGTTCGCACCCGCATGCTGGCGCTGCTCGGACTGGCTCCGCTGCCCGGCCTGGCCGCAGCCCTGCTGGCCCACGACGCCGCACCGCTGGTGCTGGACGATTCTCGCCTCAATCTGACCTTTTCGCTTGATCCCGTTGCAGCCGTGCTGCTCGGCGCCGCCTCGCTGCTCTGGATGATCGCGGGGATCTATGCGCGAAGCTACATGGGCCGGGATCCGAATGCCGGGCGTTTTGCCCAGTGGTGGCTGCTGACGCTGGGCGGCAGCCTCGGGGTATTCGTTGCAGGCGATCTGCTGACCTTCTACATCGCCTTTGCCCTCGTGAGTCTGGCTGCCTGGGGCCTGGTCGCGCACGACGATACCCGCGCGGCACGCCGGGCCGGCGTGCTTTACATCGGCCTCGCGGTCTTCGGGGAGGTTTGCCTGTTGCTCGCCTTCGCGCTGCTCGCCGCATATGCGCCGGGTTACAGCATTGCCATCCAGGACGTCGTCGCGGCACTGCCCGAAAACCCCGCCCGGCACTACATCGTCGCGCTGCTGATCACCGGCTTTGGTTTGAAGGCAGGCCTGCTGCCTCTGCACGTCTGGCTACCGATCGCACACCCAGCCGCCCCGATGCCGGCCTCGGCGGTTCTGAGCGGCGCGATCATCAAGGCGGGCGTGATCGGGTTGATTCTGTTCCTGCCTCTCGACCCGGGCCTGAGCGGCTGGGGCACGGCGCTGACCGTGATCGGGCTGCTGACCGCCTTCTACGCCGTGCTCGTGGGCATCACCCAGCAGAACCCGAAGACCGTGCTGGCCTACTCCAGCGTAAGCCAGATGGGCGGCGTGGCGGCGGTTCTCGGCATGGGTCTAGCGACGGGCAATGCCACGGCCGCCATGGCGGCCGCCTTCCTCGCCGCGCACCACGTGCTGGTGAAAGGGGCGCTGTTCCTTGCCATCGGCGTCGCCGCCCATTCGGGGGGGCGGCGCACCTGGACGCTGATGCTTCCCGCGGGGTTATTGGCGCTCGCGTTGGGCGGTTTGCCGCTCACGGGGGGCGCCCTGGCCAAACTCGCCGCCAAGACGCCGCTGGGGGACGGGCTCGTTGTGATCCTCGTCACCGTGGCGGCGGCAGGCAGTACCCTGTTGATGCTGCATTTCCTGTTCCGGCTCGCCGACACCCGCGCCGAGTCCCCGACTGCCAGGGCCAAGGCTGGTCTGCTGGTACCCTGGCTACTGATGGCCTTCCTGGCCGTGGCCCTGCCCTGGGCGTTGGCCACCACACTTGTGGGCGTTACCGTTGCGCAGAGTCTCACCTTAAAGGCGCTCTGGGTCGCCGCCTGGCCGGTGATGCTGGGTATCATCCTCGTACTCGCCCTGCGCCGTTTCGGTGGGGTCCTGCCGCGCGTGCCGGAGGGTGATATCGTGGTGTTGGGGAGCGGAACCGCACGCGCCGGCCGCGTCACCGTAAACCTGATCGAGCGGGTGGAACGGCGCCTGTGCGACTGGCCCACTGCGGGTGTGTCGCTGCTGGTGCTGACCATTCTTATCGGGGCGGCGCTCTTTGCAGGCCCCACACTGTTTAGAGGAGTCTGACGACAATGCGATACCTTCTGCTTGCCCTGTTCGCGATCACCGTTGCGGGTTGCCAACCCGACAAGACCACCAGTCTTCCTGCAGCGCCGTCCCCGGAGCAGGACCCCGCCCCGGTCATCGATATGCACACGAGCCGCGTTGCGCTGGATTGGGCGGGAATGTACGAGGGCCTTCTGGCCTGCGCAGACTGCGCCGGCATCCACACTCAACTGACACTCGAACCAGATGGCCGCTTTGAGATCGTTACAAGGCGACTTGTCCGTGCCGCAGAGCCATCGTCCGCACGAGGACAATTCGAATGGAAACCTGACGGCAACACCATTGTGCTCGATGCCGAAGGAGCCGGACAGCGCTACGCCGTAGGCGAGGGTCGTCTCCTGCTGCTCGAAACCGGGCAGACGCAGCCGGCTTGGGACAGGGCCGAGGCGACCCTCGCGCAGTCGCGGCCGGAATGGCGCAGTACCCGGCAGAATCTAGGCGACATTCTTGAGGACCATCGCTGGACACTCGCCCATGCGACCGACGCTGCCAATCAGCGCATCGACACCCTGCTCGTCGAGGCAGAACGATCATTTGCGTTCAACTTCGCCGGATCGCATCTGCACGTGCAAGGCGGCTGCAACGGATTTCGCGGTGCCTTCGCGACCGATGCCGACGGCATGCTCGAAGTGACGGGTACGATGGGCACGCTGATGGCCTGTGCAACGCCCTTGATGGAAGCCGATGCGACACTTTCGGCGCTGATGGCAGAGCCGCTGGAGACGGTCGTGGTTCGCGGCGTGCAACCCAGGCTGATTCTGCTCACGCCGGCTGGCGATGCGCTGGTGCTAACGGGAGAACTCACCCCGGAGGCTCGGTTCGGCGCCCCGACGACTGTCTTTCTCGAGGTTGCCCCGCAAGCGGTGGCGTGCGAGGCATCGATGCGGGGCGACGGCCTGTGCCTGCAGGTGCGAGAGCAAACCTTCGATGAGCGGGGACTGCGGGCTGGTACACCCTCCGAATGGCAGGCCTTCACCGCAGACATCGAGGGTTTTCAGCACGAACCCGGCATCCGCAACGTGTTGCGTGTCAAGCGCTTTGAACCCGCTGCCGGTTCAGAGATGCCGCACGGGCCGATCTACGTGCTGGACCTGGTGGTCGAGTCGGAGGTCGTGCCTCAATGACCCGTGTCGCGGGACAAATTGATGCGCCCGGTAGCGAAGCAATGGCCGGACCGGTTCCGGTGCAGCACGCTGCCGGCAGCGCGCTCACCCCCGTCACTGAGCAAGTGCAGGTTGGGATTGTGCTGTCGCTCCGGCACTCCATGGTAAAACCATATGCTGGCAGGAAGCCTGAGCCTGCGGCTTCATATTGAGGTTTATCAAGAGCGATTGCCGCGGGCGAGCATCCTACGGCGTTGAAGCCTATTATTTCTGGCCTGTAGTGCAGATTTCCCGGATTGTTACCAGGACGGCCCTTGATGTCGATCAAAGCAAAAATCTCCGCCGGTTTCGCGACCGTCGCTCTCATCACCCTTGCGCTGGGAGGCCTGGGCTACTGGGGGGCGGTCAAGAGTGAGTCCGCCATCAACGAGTTGGGGGCCTTGCGACTGCCCGCGGTGCAGACGGTACTGGAGATGCAAGTGGCGCTTGGCGAGGTGGTGAGCAGTTTTCGCACCCTCATGGATCAGACCGCCACGCAGGCGGTGCGGGCCGTACAGTACCAGACCATCGACAATGCCCGCACCGAATACCGTCAAGCGGTCGACCGCTATAACGCACTGCCCAAGAGCGCCGACGAGGCAGCGGCCTGGGAGGCTTTTCAGACCACCCTGCCCAACTGGCTGCAGGCCAACAATACCATCCTCAGCCTGCACCAAGAACTGGATGAGATGCGACGCACAGACCCTCAGGGAGACTTCACGACCCACTGGCGCCAGATTGCCGCGCTCACCATGGGGGACACCCTGCGCCATCAGGAAACCGCATTTCAAGCACTGGACCAGTTGGTGCAACTCAACATGGGAGCAGCGGCATCGGAGGTGGATAAGGGCCTCTCCCAGGCCCGGTGGCTGGAAGGCATCAGCCTGGCGGCCGTGATTGTCGGCGTACTGCTCGCCACCCTGCTGGGCATCTTGATCACACGGGGCATCACCGGACCGCTGAAACTGCTGGTGGACTCCGTGGAACGGGTACGCGGCACGGGTAATTTCAATGACCGGATCATCTACCACGGGAAGGATGAGATCGGCGCCGTGATCACCGCCTTCAACGCCCTGCTCGAATCCCAGCGACACGCCCTTGAAGAAGTCAACACGGCAGTTCACGCCCTGGCGACCGGTGACTTCGGGTCGCGAATCACAGGTCATTATGCTGGCGACCTGGACAGCCTCAAGAAAGGCTTTAATGCAAGCGCCGACACCATCCAGCTCACCATGGATGAACTGGCCAAGGTCATGCGAGCCTTGCGGGCCGGGGAATTCAGCGTGTCCATTGACCCCAATCGAGTGCAGGGCGAGTTCCGACGCATGCTGGAAAATGCCTCGACCGGGATGCATTCGCTGGATGACAGTACACAGGGCATCGTCAGCGTCATGGAGCAGGTGGCGGCCGGGGTGTTTCGACACCGAATCGAGGCCGAAGCCGCCGGACAGATGCTCAAACTCAAGCACATGGTCAACGACTCCGTGAGCGCCCTGGAAGAGGCGGTCCACGAGATCCAGACGGTCATGATCGCCCAGGCCCGTGGCGACCTGAGCCTGCGGGTCGAAGGCCGCTATGCCGGTGACCTGGCGATATTGGCAACATCGGCCAACAACACCGCAGAAAAACTGTCCGACATCATCCATCAGATCAACGAATCAGTGCTCAGCGTCAGCACGGGCGCCGGCCAGATCTCGACGGGAAATACCAACCTATCGCAGCGGACCGAGGAACAGGCCGCCAGCCTGGAAGAAACCGCCACCAGCCTGGAGCAGATGACAAGCACCGTCCGGCAGAACGCCGACAACGCCCGTCTGGCCAGTCAACAGGCCAATCAGGCCAACACGGTGGCGGAAACAGGAGGACGTAAAGTTAGACAAGCCATTGAAAACATGCGCGAACTGACAGCAAGCTCGGAAAAGATGACCAGCATCATCAGCGTCATCGACGGCATCGCCTTCCAGACCAACATCCTGGCACTCAATGCTGCCGTTGAAGCTGCACGGGCGGGTGAGCAGGGACGAGGCTTCGCGGTTGTCGCCAGTGAGGTCCGCACCTTGGCACAGCGCTCTTCAGCCGCTGCAAAGGAGATCCAGTCGCTGATCAGGGAAGATATCGGCATCGTTGAAAACGGCACTCGACTGGTGCATGAAACCGGCGCATCCATGGAGGAAATCATACTGGCGATCAAACGTGTCAGCGACATCATCGCAGAAATCGCGGCGGCATCGAATGAACAAAGCCAGGGCATTGAACAGATCAACCAAGCGGTGTCGCAGATGGATGACGTCACCCAGCAGAACGCCGCCCTGGTGGAAGAAGCTGCCGCGGCGGCAGAATCCCTGGAGGATCAGGCGGAACAGCTGGCCGCCGCCGTTGCCGTGTTCCGCCTCAGAAACGCACGGCAGGAACCTGGCGGTCTTTCCCGACTCTCCGGATAAAGAACCATCTAAGTTCGAATTTCCAATTCGGTGAATGGCGCGGGTCCGCGACGCCGGATCTTCTCTGCGTACATGGCCTTGTCCGCTCGATGCAGCAAGGCTTCGACATCCTCATCGGGTTCCCAGACCACCGCGCCGATACTGGGTCCCTTATAGTCGATGCCTGCACCCTCCAAGTCGAATGCCCCCATCAGGGCAAGGCCGATGCGGTCGGCAAATTGCCTCGCCTGAAGTGGGGGTTCCGTGCCGTCACCGGATCCCGTGGTCACCGCCAGGACGACGAACTCATCGCCTCCATAGCGGGCCGCAAAGTCCCCCTCTCGCAACGCTGCGCTCAGACGACGGCCAAACTGTGCCAGAAAATAATCCCCGCTACGGTGCCCATAGCGATCATTGATCTGTTTGAAACCATCCAGGTCGATGAACAACACAACCACGGACTCACCCAGTCGGGCGGCCTGCGACACCAGGCGCTGGGCCGTCTCGAACAGATAGCGGCGATTGGGCAGGCCCGTCAGGGGATCGTTCAGCGCAAAACGGGTCAGTTCACGATTGGCAGCCTGGAGTTGTTCGTAGTCCCGTAGCCGAATGGCCAGCAGGGAAAGATAATTGGACAGGGCGATCAATAGCTGACCATCACCACCGCCCAGAGCCACCGATTCATCAGCCAAAATCAGGATGCCGCCTTCCAGGTCGCTGTGCGTCGCCGCAGTAAGCACACCCACGCCCCCCCTGACGCCCAGACCCAACTTGCCCCGCAACTCGTCAATCACCTCCCCTTGCCGGTTTTCGTCCAGCAAGGGGGGATTGTCTCGGGAGTGCATGTGTTGCACCGACTCGCCCAACGCTTCCAACACAGCCCTGATAAGTTGTTCCTGAACGTCCCGCTCCCGACCCTCTTCAACCACAGGGCGGCCCGCCTGCATACGAAAACAGACGATGTACCGCCAAACCGGAATATCCTCCAGGCGTTTGGCCACCTGTTTCAGGGTCTGATGAAGGTCGCGGGCTTCAAGACACAGGTTGCCGATCTCTGATGCGATGGCCATCTTGTGTACCAGCGCCTCGGCTCGCTCCGCCCGATCGGTGGCTGTATCAAGATTGATCTCTCGCAGCAGCTGTGCGGAGATGACTTCGGCAAACATGCCGACGATGGCCATGGCCTCGGGAGCCACCTCCACCGGCCGGCAACTGGCACCGCAGAGAGTGCCCTGAACCGCGCCGTCGGCACCACGGATGGGAAAAGTAAGGTAGGTCTTCACGCCCAAGGCGGTGCTGGCCGGGGAGTCCGGCCAACGATCATCCACATCGTTGACCAACAGGCGCTCATCCGCCAGAACACGGCTGCAGAGGGTGTCTTCCCAGGGGCTCGACATACCTGCAACGATCTGCAGTTCATCGGTATTATGGGCGAAGAGCACCGTCTGAGTGCCCATGGAAATTCGGGTGAGGAACACCGACTCCAGGCCGGTGACCCGCTGCAGGATGCCCAGCAGGGGCTGTATGGTTGCCGCCACACGCGGCGCCCTGGCGGCCCCGGCGGCGAATTGTTGGATCTCTTGCAGCCACATTCCGTAAGTATATGTCTTCAGTCCGGGAAGTAGAAATCGCAGCCGCAGGGGCGGGAGGTGTCGCAAGCCCCATCAGCCTGACAGGCTCCTGGCCGACCTGATGGCCAACCGGAATGATCCTGCCTGTGGACGACCCATGGCGACGACCGCCCCTTCCGCGCCCTCCTCCATGGGCACCGATGCGCCGCCTGACGGATCTGTCTGCCGGGCGATCAAGAGACCGATTCGACAGACCCGCTCCAGCACCAGAGGCGATGCATTGGGTACCGGCCGCCCGTGATAACCGGGCACGAAGTCCCGGACAGGCAGCCGGACCTGCGTCCAGACACCCGCCGGTGGTTGAAACACGGTCTGATAGCTGATGCCGTCGAACTGTTCATCCATCCGCAACGACAGCTTGTAGGCCTTGCCGTCGCCGCACACCTCAAGGACAAGGGCATCGGTTCCAGGTGCAAATCCCGGAAACAGATCGCTACGCACCGAGGCAAAACCGCCCCCCTGCTCCAGGGACATCACCCCTTCAAACACCGCAAAGCCCGCCGGATCATAGCGCAGGCAACTGCGCGAAACCCCACCCATCACCCGGTCATCAACAGGCTGCCAGGTTTCGACTACGGCCGGATCCGAAAAATCCATGACGTTTTCTCCCAAGGGCATGAGTCCTGTCTCGGGACAAGAATCCCCATGCCGGTTTCGCACTGACCAACAAATTATGCACCTGAACGATCAACTCAGGGATGTTTATGAATACGCCATCCCCGCAAAAGCGGGAACCCGCGCGAAGCTCCAAGCCCAGATCAGTTCAGAACCCGTCGTTCCCGCGAAAGCGGGAACCCAGAAACAGACTCAAGCCCTAGAATCCACTTTCGCGGGAGCATCGGCCCAAATGACCGGAACCACCCGCCAGCAGGCCCCCGACCAGTCTGGGGGGCTATACTGCCCATCTCGCCCATCAAAGACCGACTGTCATGCAAAAAGATCAACCGATACCCGACACCCACCGCTTCAGCGAAACGGAACGCACAGCCATCTACCGCAACATCCTGTGCCGACGGGACGTACGGGGACAGTTCCTCCCCGACCCGATACCCGACGACATGCTGGCCCGCATCCTCACCGCCGCCCACTTCGCCCCCTCGGTGGGTTTCATGCAACCATGGAGTTTCGTGGTGGTCAAGGATCCGGAGGTGAAACGCCGGGCCCACGAAGCCTTCAGCCTCGCCAACGAAGAAGCGGCGGAGATGTTCGAGGGTGAGCGTCGCCAGATCTACCGCAGCCTGCGACTGGAAGGCATCCTGGATGCCCCCATCAACCTGTGCATCACCTGCGACCGGGATCGCGCCGGCCCCGTCGTGATCGGCCGTACCCACGACCATCGCATGGATCTCTACAGTGTCGTCTGCGCCGTGCAGAACCTGTGGCTGGCCGCCCGCAGTGAAGGGCTGGGCGTGGGCTGGGTCAGCATTTTCCGGCCCGAGGACATCAAACGGGTACTCAGCCTTCCCGAGGACATCGTGCCCGTGGCCTACCTCTGCATCGGGCGCGTCAGTCACTTCCACGACAAACCGGAACTGGAAACCGCCGGCTGGCGCCCCAGACTGCCGCTGGAACAACTGATCCACATGAACGGCTGGGGCCAGCCCCCCGCCGCCGACGACCCGCTGGTGGAGGCCATCCAGGCTTGCCAGAGCAAGGCCGATCAGTCGGACCTCCCTCTTTGAGGAAGCCAGCGACGTGCCGTCATATGGGTAAGCCCCGCGACGAACATGCCGCACCCTGCACCCCAGCCGAGTAACGCCGGCTCCAGCACCGCGACGAGCGCGCCCAGGGCGGCACCGAGAGGTACGACGGTCAGCCATCCCCCCGACGGTGAAGGCCCGAACCTCCGGCAACGAGAGAGACCCACGTGTCTCAACGGT
>NZ_JAJNQM010000054.1:0-23646 GCF_022227785.1 Ectothiorhodospira lacustris
CTAACTATTACCTGGACGGACAGAGTCTTAAACTGACACTGGAACATCAGCAATTCGATTACGCAAATCCGGTTCCAAACAATCCTGCACTTCAGGATAGCCACCAAACCACGCTCGGATTCCAATTCATCTTCTGATTCAGGATCACCCATATCATGTCCGAAAGTCAGGAATCAGTCATTACTCTGACCCGATACGGCGTTCGCAGGAAAGGCTTCATGATTTCCGGCATCGCCTTAATGGTGCTGGTGCTGTCATCCCTGCTTTATCTGAGCATTGACACCCGCTTCATCTACCTGCTGATCTACGCATGGTTTGGCGTCATCTATGGCGTCCTGCTGCAATATGGCCGCTTTTGCATGGCATCCGCCGTGCGTGATCTTTTCGCCGTCGGGGTGCCACGCATGGCGGTGGGCGTCATGATCGCCATCATCCTTTATGCGATTGTTTCTGCATTCATCAAGCAGGCCGGATTCAATACCTTTCACCCCCACCCCATTGGGTGGCACGTACTGATCGGTGGACTGATATTTGGACTTGGCATGGTGTTCAGTGGTGGATGTGCGTCCAGTTCTCTCTATAAGACCGGTGAAGGGAATATGGCGGCACTGCTGGTGCTTTTTTCAATTTCCTTTTCACAGGCTTGGTTCGTGACTGCGGGCGGCCTTGCCGACAGACTGCTGCCTTCACAATGGCGACTGGCTGCCGCTGAACTGGAAATGCCGAAAGAATTGAGCGTCACGGAAGGCTGGTTCGATCAATTTACCGCCGGTTATTTATGGCAACTCAGCGGTACAACGGCCGCTGACTTCTTTCAGCTACCTTCATCACTATTGGGCTATCTTGCCGGAAATTCACTGCTGGTATCGGTATTGCCGGCCATGCTAATCCTTTCAGCTCTATATTTTTTCAACTATCGCCGAATCTATCTGAGAAATCACTTGGCCTCCACCAACCGCCACCCCAGTGATATCAAAGGTTTTTGGGCCATGATATCCCAGTCGAAAAATACTGCACTAGCGGGTTTCGGGCTGGGGGTATTTGCCGGCTTGCAGATGTTGATAACGGGTGAGCTGCGGGATCATTTCGACATTTTTAATTTTGGCGAACTTCTAGCTGACATGGGATATGATGCCGGGCTTTCAATTCAATATACCGTTTTTGACCCGGGCTATTGGTACATCACCACCCAGGAAGCTCAGTGGGGTGGGTGGGCCTTGGAAAAACTCGGCCTTGAGATGCGTGACAATATATTCTTTGGACTGGAAAACGGGCTTCCCAACCCGCTGCTGAATGCACCTGGAATGATGTCGATCGGCATCATCCTTGGTGCCGCCATGCTTGCCAATATACGCGGTGAATTCAAACTCAAGTGGCCTAGCACCGAAACTGCGCTCATGGCAATCATTGGGGGCGCACTGATGGGTATCGGCTCACGCATCGGCATGGGCTGCAACATTGGTGCATTTTTTGCCACCGTGACCAACGGTGACCCCAGTGGCTGGGTTTTCCTCATCGGCATGGTCGTTGGGGGGTATATCGCAGTCAAGCTGCTCAAGGCCTGGATTGACTGGCGCATTTCCCGCAGCGGGCTTGATTTTTGAATCGACTAAAGAGACAACCCATGGCAATCAAACTCAGAGACACCGTCATCTTCGAAAAGAAAAATGAGACGGACTACCTTCTGGATGTACGGGGGTATGGCTGCCCTCATGTCCAGGTATATGCGGAGAAGGCACTAAAAAAGATCAGCCACAACGATACCCTGACGATCATCTTCGACAACCCCTCCTCGGGTGAGTCCATTCGCTACATGTGCAGCGCCGGCGGTCATGACCTGACGGACCAGCGGGAAAACGAGGGCACCTTCACCTGGACGATCCGCAAATCCTGATGAGACGCTCAGCGCGGACAGGGTTCATCACGCTGGTAGCCTTGCTCCTGTCGGCAATACTGGCATTGTCGGCATGGCACCACATGAGAACGCCCGATACCGTACAGGTGTTTCTCAGCCAGCACTGGGAACACCCCATTGCCCCCCAAGGCAACCCACCCCGACACTTTTCCGGACTTGAGGCCTCCCTGCACCCACAGGCCTGTGGTCAGTGCCATGTTCAGCAATATGAAGACTGGAGCAACAGCCTTCACAGCCGCTCCATGACGGCGGGGGTACTCTGGCAGTTTCGCTTAATGGGACAAGTTGAAGCCAATCGCTGCATGGATTGCCATGCACCACTGGCTGAACAGCGAGCCTTGATGGCATTTGAACACGGCTGGGCTGGTGCCCCGACGACTCCGCCCCCGGACTACGTCCCTGATGATCTTGGCCATCAGGGCCTGTCCTGTGCCGGCTGCCATGTGCGCGGGCACCAGCGCTACGGCCCTCCTCCCAGGGAAGAAAGGCAAACGGGCGCCATGCCCCATGACGGAGTCACCCAATCCGCCGCCTTTCAGGACAGTCGCTTCTGTGCCACCTGTCATCAATTTCCGAATGACGGCCCCCGCACCGCCGGAAAGCTCAGGGAGGACACCTGGCGTCAGTGGCGCGCCAGTGAGTTTGCCCAACGGGGTGAACATTGCCAATCCTGCCACATGCCGGATCGCAAGCATCAATGGCACGGCGTGCATTCCGCCGAGTTGATTCGCCAAGCGCTGGCGGTAGATCTGCGCATAGACAACGGCGTGGTGACCGCGATCATGACCAACGTCGGCGCCGGACATTATCTGCCGACCTACATGGTGGCCAAAATCACTGCGGGTCTGAGGCTTGCCATGGCCGACGGCTCTATAGTGGATCTGGCTGAAGACATCATCGGCTGGCATGTGGATGTGACTTTGGAACATGAATACTTCGACACCCGGATTCCTCCTGGATCTTCACGTCAGCTGAGCGCCCCGTTGCCCTTGGTTCCAGCGGAAGGTGCACGCGTTGAACTACGTATACATGTAGCACCACGGGAACATTACGAACGGACTTATCTATCGGTTCTGCGTCAAGCAGAACACCTGGACCCCGAGACCCTGCGCCTGCTCAAACAGGCCTACCGTGAAGCCGTTAAAACGCACTTTGAAGCCTTCACTGTGAGCATTTCCGTTCCCCCGCTTCCGGCACAGGAGCAACGGCCATGACGCCATACACCGCCTTCCCCTGCCTGTTACTGTTCAGCGCACTGCTGCTGGCCGCCTGTGACGGCTCTTCTTCCGCAGGGGGGACGGGGCAGCCCACGGATCCACCGGAGGGGACGCCCCCAACACAGGAACTTACCTGCGGCGATGCAAGTGGTACCGTGCTCATCACCTGCCTCAGCGGCACCTACACCCCACGCAACGTCTACATCGGACCCGGGCCAGCATGGACACAACTGGTGATCGGTAGCGATGGCAGCCTGTTTTTTCAAGGCGAAGATGATCTTTCGGTAGCAGCCACGGATCTCCTGAAAATCGAAGACAACCGAAGTGAAGCAGGCTTTATAACGCTCACCATCGGCGATATAGCCGACTTGCGCAAAGTGCGTCTCCATATATGGACGGATGGTAAGCTGAGTGATGTGGAGTATGAAGATAGAAACGGCATAAAGCATGGTGTAACTGTCATCGATTTACCCCAGTGGAGACACAATCAGGCAGGCCAATTGAATTCCGGTATCAGCGGCACTATCGGCGGCATCCTTTATGCCGTTTACACAGACCCTGTCGCCGATGCAAACTCATCGGCAACCCATAGTAACCTTGACATCACCGCGACACTGCGAGCGGGCACGCCTGAAGAACAAAGCTGGCAATTGAGTATCGCTGCTCCAATTCAATCCCCAAGAAGCTATCACTGCAACAACCATGAAGATGTGCAGCTGACATTTCACCATGGTGCAGACCTATTGTCCGCAACGTCACCAGGGAGATGTATCGTCACGATTTCCCATATCGAATACCTGCCAGGAGGCGATATGGATTATATCGATGGCCATTTTGTTGCCGAGCTGCAAACCATTCCACCGTCTTCTCCCCAACGAATCAGCGACGGTTTGTTCCGCTTTGACGCCCACTGACATAAATCATGATCAAGGATACATGCGACATGAGCGACTCACTGCCACTAGTCATTGAACCCAAGGCCCTGGCTTCCAGGCTGGAGGAACGGAATCTGTTAATTATTGATTTGAGCAAACCCCAGATTTTCATGCAGGCTCACCTGCCCGGGGCAGTGGCTGTTGATTTCCGGCGACTGCAACGTACCGGCTCTCCGGTACCGGGTCTGATCCCGGGCCATCTGGAAATGGAGGCTCTGCTGAGCGAAATCGGATTGACACCCGATCGCCATGTGGTGGCCTACGATGACGAGGGGGGCGGTTGGGCGGGACGCTTTCTCTGGCTACTGGAAACCATTGGCCATCGCCATTACAGCTACCTCAACGGGGGTATCCACGCCTGGGTAGACGATGAACTTCCCATTAAATCTGGTTCCCCTTCGCGACGGCCACAGGCCACGGAATACCGTTTCGAGGAACTGGATTCCAGTACACATGTGGATCTGGAGTATCTGCTGGCCCACCACAAGGATCCGGACGTGGTCGTCTGGGATGCGAGATCATTTGAAGAATACGCCGGAATTCAGATAATCGCTCACAATGGAGGACACATTCCAGGGGCGGTGCACTTCGAGTGGACCAGCGCCCTGGATCAAGGCCGCAGCCTGAGAATCCGGGACCGAGGAACCTTACTCAAGGAGTTGGCAATACTGGGCATCACCCCGGATAAGGAAGTGATCACACACTGCCAGACCCATCACCGCTCGGGACTTACCTGGCTGGTAGGACGCCTGCTCGGCTTCCCCAGGATTCGCGCCTATCCAGGTTCCTGGGCCGAGTGGGGCAATACCCTGGATGCACCTTATCAGCAAGAGCAGGTGCGCATTGCATGACCAGTACATCGGCATTGCGCACACGCCGCCTAAGGAAACACTGAACAAGCCCCCTTCCATCACTACCCCCTTCCGTCACTACCCCCTCCATCACACCCCTTCCGTCACCTCCCGCCCCTTCCGTCACTCCCGCGAAGGCGGGAGCCCAGAATTTTCACTCTATGACTGCGTTCCCGCTTGCGCGGGAATGACCTATTCAGAAAACCCTAAACAAATAAACATATATCCGACTCGCCAGCAAATTCAAAGAAGGTTGCCGCTCCGCCGTATTCCACGCCATCAATGAAGTCCTTTGGCGGCATATCAAATAGATCCACCGTCATCTGACAGGCAATCATCTTCACTTCGGCCTCCAGGCAAAGACCCCTTAATTCTTCAATACCAACCACGCCTTTTGCCTTCATCTTCCTTTTCATCATCATCGTCATCATGCTTTGCATACCCGGTAAAGCCTGCATCAGAACCGGCATGGAAACGGGCATGGGCATGCCGGTATTGCCCAAAGAAGTCACTTGCAGGTCCAGCTTCTTCTTTAGTAACTGCAAGCCGTAAAAGGTAAAGAAAACTTGCACCTGATACCCCAGGGCCGCCGCCGTGGAGGCCAGGATGAACGGTGGATAAGCCCAGTCCAGAGAACCCTTGGTGGCAATGATGGCAAGTTTTTTTTCCGACATATGAGTCGCCTCAAAGATGGATGTCAAGTGGAAATATCGGCCTGTAAGGGCTGAGGGAAATGCGCGAGACTACTGGTCAGCCAAGATCATTTCCGCCGCCTTTTCCGCGATCATCACCGTTGGCGCATGAGTATTGCCTGACACCAATTTGGGCATAATTGAAGCGTCTACGACACGCAGGCCTGACATGCCCCGCACCCGCAGACGTGCATCAACCACCGCCCCCGGGTCCGAGCCCATCCGGCAGGTGCCTACTGGATGAAAGATGCTGGCACCATGATCACGGGCGAATTGCAACAGTTCATCATCTGCCCGCACGGTCGCCCCTGGACGATATTCGTCCATCAGCAACGGCCGGAGCGGGGGGGCGGCTGCCAGCATGCGGCCAAAACGTAATGCCCTTACTGCTACGGCGCGATCCGCTTCCGCAGACAGGTAGTTCGGCCGAATGCTCGGTGGAACCCTGGCATCGGCTGTCTTTATGTGCACGGACCCTGAAGATTCAGGGCGCAGCTGACACACCGAGAAGGTACAGCCAGACCAGGGATGAGGCTTATCACCCGCCGCATCGGCGGAAATCGTGCCGAAATGAAACTGAATATCCGGGCGGGTGGCCCCCGGCATAACCCGCGTAAAGAGTCCGCCCTGGTTGATCCCGATGGCAAGCGGCCCCTTGCGGGCCAACAGCCATTTCAGGCCGATTCGGGTTCGCCCGAACCAGGTGCGCAGATCGTCGTTGGTGGTGACGGGACGGCTCACCTCGAACATCATCCGCAACTGAAGATGATCCTGCAGATTCTCGCCAACCCCAGGCAGGTGGTGAAAAACCCGGATGCCGTGGGCTGCCAGATGAGCGGCATTACCCACCCCGGAGAGCTCCAATAGCTGCGGGCTCTGGATGGCACCGGCGCACAGCAAGACCTCCTTGGCGGCACAAACGTGATGCAGGTCTCCGCCTTGCTGGTATTCCACCCCGGTGATGTGGGTTCCGGAGATCGTCAGCCTGGTGACATGTGCCTTCTCCCGGATACGAAGATTGGGCCGGGAACGGGCGGGACGCAAATAGGCACTGGCGCTTGAGCAACGGATGCCACGGTGTGTCGTCAGCTGATAATAACCTACGCCTTCCTGACACTTACCGTTGAAGTCCCCATTGTAGGGCACCCCCATGAATTCCGATGCCTGGATAATGGCCTCCATCAACAGATGCGGATCTGCGATATCGGAAACCTTCAGAGGCCCTCGGCTGTTGTGATAGGCATCATCACCACGGGCATTTCCCTCCGCTTTCATAAAATAGGGCAAAACCTCTTTCCAGGACCATCCCGGATTACCGAGCTGCGCCCAGTGATCATAGTCCTCGGATTGCCCACGAATATAGATCAGGCCATTGATGGCGCTGGATCCCCCCAAACATCGTCCCCTCGGCCAATAGATGCGCCGGTTGCCCATCTCTGACTCGGGCTCTGTCAGAAACCTCCAGTTGAGCACCGGATGAAACATGGTTTTGCCGTAACCCATCGGAAGGTGGATCCAGGGAGACCGGTCCTTCGGACCGGCCTCCAGAAGGAGCACACTGTAGCGCCCATTCTCGCTCAGCCTGGCCGCCAGAACGGCACCAGCGGAGCCGGCACCCACCACAACAAAATCATGAGTGTCATGCGGGACCATGAGGTATGTTCACTGGCCAAGATCACGCAGCAGGTCCTCAATGACCCGGGTGCGTTCAGCAAACACCGCGGCGGTATCCTCCCTACCCAGCACCAGGGCCGGAGAACCGGTATCCTTCAGACGGCTGAGTACGGTGGGGTGGTTAAAGGCCGTCGGCAAGCGCTCCGCCAGGAAATCCAGTACAACCGGTGGTGTGCCTTTTACGGCAGCGATGCCTCGCAGGTTGGTGCTGGTATCATCGATATCCAGACCCAGCTCACGGAAAGTTGCCACCTCAGGCAGGAAATCCGCGTCCCGCTCACTGGCGGCAATGGCCAGTACGCGCAGTTGATCCTGATTACGCCAGACATCGGAAAGATTGTTGAATCCCGCCTGAACCTGTCCACCGATGACGAACTGCAGCGCCTGGACGCCGCCCTGCTCGGCCGGCAGGAAATTAAGCTTGATATCCGCCGCCCGTTCCAACTGTAGGACCGCGATATGGTGACCGGTGTGCAGCCCGGCCCCGGAAACCGTCACTCGTCCGGGATTGTCGCGGGCAAAGCGCACCAGATCGTCCACCGTGTTGAAGGGGCTGTTGCGCGAAACGAACAGCACTGCGGGATCAGAGCCCCAGTTGGCCAGGGGGATGATGTTATCGGCGTTGTAACGTACCGTTGCATCGGCGGTCCACTGAGCAATCTTGTGCGGCAGGTTGTAGGCGATCAGGTCATAGCCGTCCTTGCCGCCCCGCTCCACTGCCCAGTTCCACCCCACGCGTCCACCGGCGCCTGCCCGGTTTACGATCACCACCGGCTGACCCAGGGCTTCGGCTGCGGTCATCGTGGCGATGCGGGCCTGAAAATCGGTGGCCCCTCCCGGCCCATAGGCGACGGTCAGGCTGATGGGTTTTACCGGGTAATCCGCTGCAACGCTGGTACCCATGGCCAATCCAAGGCCCAGCCCAAGGGCGGCTTTCACAGTGCGGGAAAACAGTGTCTTGCTCATGCGAAAAATCTCCTGAATCCATCAATAGTGGCTAAATGGGAAAACACCGGACATCCGATTGACCGGCCCTCCGGTGATTCGACTAGAACAACCAGCCCCTGGGCGTCTGCACCGCCAGAAACCGGTGAAACAAGAGGTACACCGCCAGCATGAAGACGGCGGCAATGAGCAATCGGGTGATCACTGCCCCAGGTCCCAGCGGGCGCGGTCCATAGATCAGCGAGATGGCGGCAAAGGTCAGCCAACTGGAAAGAAAGAAGCCCGCCGTCTCCAGTGCGGCCAGATAAGCGGCGATGACCAGCACCCCGGGGAGCAAACGCCCGGCCCGGCGGCGACCCTGACCAGGGAGTGCGGCGACTCTCGCCGGTGGTGACGGTGGCATGACCCAGCCCTGCAAGGTGGTCACCAACGCAAATATCACCATTGCCGCGGCGATCACCAAAGGGAAGATGAACACCTGGATCTGGCCCGCCGCCAAACCCAGGGCCAGCAGCATGACCGCCACTGCGGTGGCACCCAGGCCAATCACGAGTTGCCGGTGTCGAGCACTCATGATGTCTCCCGAACAGGCAGGCGATCGGAATGAGCGGATTGGACTATGCGTCCCGGCATCAGCAGGCCGTAGGCCAGAGACGCCAGGCACAGCCCCATCAGCACCAGACAGAGGGTTCCTGACGTGAAATACTGAAGGGTGCCGTCGCCAGCGGCAGCGATGGTGCGCCCCATCTGGAAATTGCCTTCGGCAATGGGGCCAAGGATCACCCCCAGGGCCATGGGTGCCGGCGGGAAACCGGCCTTGGCACCCACGTAAGCCAATACGCCCAGCCACCCCATGATGATGACGTCCCCCACGTTATGCTGGATGCTGAAGGTCCCGATCACCGACAGCACGAGAATCCCCGCGGCCAGCAACTCATTGGGTACTCGGGTCACAAGGCAACCACTCCTGGCAAGCAGCAGCCCCAGGAAGAAAATCACCACCTGTCCCAGCAACAGCGCGCCCAGGAAGGCCCAGATCACATCCCCGCTGGTGGTGAAGATGTGCGGCCCCGGGAAAATACCGTGTATCAACAGCGCCCCGAGCAGGACCGCGCACGTGGGGCTCCCCGGCAGGCCCAGGCTCAGTAGGGGTATCAAGGATGGCCCCACCATTGCGCTGTTGGCCGATTCCGACCCGATCACACCGCGCGGGTCCCCCTGGCCGAATGCATGGTTATTACGGCTGAATTTGCGGGTCTGGTCATACGCCAGGATGCTCGCCACCTGGGCACCGGCACCGGGGATGATACCGACGATCACTCCCACCACGGTCCCGGTCGCCAGGGCGATGCGTTCACGCAGGGTGCGCCAGAC
Organism: Ectothiorhodospira lacustris; assembly: GCF_022227785.1. Classification (NCBI taxonomy): domain Bacteria; kingdom Pseudomonadati; phylum Pseudomonadota; class Gammaproteobacteria; order Chromatiales; family Ectothiorhodospiraceae; genus Ectothiorhodospira; species Ectothiorhodospira lacustris. The sequence goes on from NZ_JAJNQM010000054.1 coordinate 9,604, forward strand.
CACGCTTGCCAGCGCACTGGGAGTCCGCCGCCGCGGACCTTGCTGATAGCGGGATTCATCCGAAGCCAGCAGGGCGAGCACCTGAGGGATGGCGAACAGACCGATCAGAGCCACAACGATATGTATGCCGCCCTCCAGAAAATCGGCGAATACGAAGCGATGCGTGCCCGTGGTCGTGCTGATACCGATCATCGATATCCAGATGCCGAAGGCACCCGCAAACAATCCCTTGACCACGGATCCGGTGCCCATCGAGGCCAATACGGTAATGCCCAGTACCGCGACCCAGAACATCTCCGCCGGACCAAATGCCAATGCCAGGGGCGCCGCCACGGGGGCGAGAAAGATCAATACCAGCATGCCCGCCATGCCACCCACCAACGTGCTCGTGAATGCCACTTGCAGGGCCTCCTGGGCCTTACCCGCCCGGGCCATGGGATAGCCATCAAACGTCGTGGCCACATTGGCGGGCGCGCCTGGCACATTGATCAAAATGGCGCTGATCGCCCCCCCGGCGATGCTGGCGGCATACACGGAACCCAGCAGGATCAGGCTGGTATCGGCAGGGAGATGGAAGGTGAAGGGCACCAGCAATGCAACCGAGAGTGTCGGACTGATCCCGGGCATGGCCCCCAGCAGCAATCCTCCCCCGATACCGGCCACCAGCGTCAGCAAGTGAATCGGCTGCAGGCCGCTGAGCAGCAAGGTCATCAACTCCATGGGGCCTCGCCGGTCATGGCCGTCCCCTTCACGCAAAGGGTCTCGACTCCCTCTCGACTGTCAGTCCTGCAGTTCATCGTACCCACCGTGGCTCCCGTCAACATGACTTTGTTGCGCCACAGTAGGACCTGCATCAAGACGGGTAAACGAAGAAATTCTTTTATGCTTTTCAAGAAGATGGAGATTTGAAACCATTCCCGGATTGAAGAAAAGGTTTGCAGGATTCGTTGGTTCTCCCAGTGGAGGGGGCGACCTAGAATCGGCTGTTCAAATCCATATCCCGGAGCCCCGACATGGCTGTCCACGAAGCAAAACAGCGCATGACCCCCTCAGAGGCCTTCGTCGAGACCCTGGTGGCTCACGGCGTATCCGATGTCTTTGGTATCGTCGGCTCGGCCTACATGGACGCCCATGACCTGTTTCCGTTGGCCGGGATCCGTTTCATCTCCACGGCCCATGAGCAGAATGCGGCACATATGGCGGATGGTTACGCCCGTGCCACCGGTCGTCACGGTGTCTGCATCGCCCAGAACGGCCCCGGCGTCACCAACTTCGTCACCGCCATCGCCGCCGCCTACTGGGCCCATTCCCCGGTGGTGGCCATTACCCCCGAATCCGGAAGCGCCAGCGCCGGCCTTGGCGGCTTCCAGGAAACCGACCAGATGCCGATCTTCTCCAAGATCACCCGCTGGCAGACCCACGTAAACAGTCCGGCCAGAATCGCCGAACTCACTGCCCGTGCATTCCACTACGCATTGCAGGAACGGGGACCTGTTCAGGTCAACATCCCCCGTGATTATTTCTATGGAGAGATCGAAACCGAGATCCCCGCCCCGTTTCGCGTCAGGCTCGGTCCCGGCAATCACCAGGACATCCGTGAAGCAGCCCGCCTGCTTGCCGATGCCGCATTTCCGGTCATCATTGCCGGCGGCGGCGTGATCATGGCAGATGGCGTGTCGGAGCTGGCGGAACTGGCCGAGACACTGTCGGCCCCCGTGGTGAATTCCTACCTGCACAACGACAGTTTTCCCGCCAGCCACCCACTGGCGGTAGGCCCGCTGGGATACCAAGGCTCAAAAGCCGCCATGCGCCTCATCTCGCAAGCCGATGTGGTGCTTGCCATGGGGAGCCGTCTTGGTCCCTTCGGAACCCTGCCTCAGTACGGTCTGGACTATTGGCCCGAACAGGCCAGGATCATTCAAGTTGATGCCGACCCCCGTGTCCTGGGACTTGTCAAGAAAATTGCGCTGGGCATTCATGGCGATGCCCGTGATGCCGCAGAGGCACTGACAGCGGCGATACGAGAACTTCGCGGACCCATGCCCCCTGATGCGGACCGTCTTGCGCGGATCTCCACCGAGAAGCAGATCTGGGAAAAAGAGCTCGCGGGCTTCGCGGGCACTAATGCCCATGGACGCGTGGACCCGCGGAGGGCATTGGCGGAACTGGCGCGGGCACGCCCGGAAAACGCCATGGTGGCTACGGATATCGGCAATGTCTGCTCGGTGGCAAACAGCTACCTATCCTTCGAAAAGCCCGCTTCCTTCTTCGCGGCCATGAGCTTTGGTAACTGCGGCTACGCCTTCCCAACCGCCATCGGCGCCAAGGTGGGTCGCCCTGATCGACCTTCCATCGCCTATGTTGGCGATGGGGCTTGGGGAATGAGTCTGGCGGAGGTAATGACCTGCGTCAGAGAAAACATCCCGGTGGTCGCCGTGGTCTTCGACAACGGTCAATGGGGTGCAGAAAAACGCAACCAGATTGACTATTTCGATCGCCGCTTCCTGGGCACCGAACTGGAAAACCCGGACTTTGCCGTGGTTGCTCAGGCCATGGGCGCACAAGGGATCAGTGTGAGTCACGAAGACCAGATTGGCGACGCCCTGCGCACCGCCATCAGAAGTGAACGCCCCACAGTCATCAATCTGCGCCTCACCCAGGCCCTTGGAGCACCCTTCCGGCGCGATGCTTTCAGACCGCCCCGTCGCCTGCTGCGCAAATACGCCGCCCATGGCGCTAAGGAGTGACATCAATGGTTGATGCCGATATTCGGGATCATGATAGTCAAGCTGCAAAGACTGTTTCCCAGTTGATCAAAAATGCCCGGGCGGTTCAGTCCTTTTTCAGCATTGCTGATCAGGCCACCGTGGATGCGGCTGTGGCGGGGGCCGCCTGGGCCATTCTGGAGCCTTCACGCAACCGGCGCTTGGCCGAACAGGCAGTGCTGGATACTGAACTGGGAAACGTGGATGACAAGATTCGCAAGAATTACCGAAAAACCTTGGGATTGTTACAGGATCTCAGGGATGTCAAAACCGTCGGCGTCATCCATCATGACGAAAAAACCGGTTTGACAGAAATCGCCCGTCCAGTGGGAGTCGTGGCGGCGCTGACACCTTCCACCAATCCCGCGGCAACCCCCGCCAACAATGTCATCAATGCACTCAAGGGACGCAATGCAATCATCCTTGCTCCTTCACCCAAAGGGGCGGCCACCTGCAACATGCTACTGGAATTCATCCACCGGGAGTTACGCAAGGTCGGACTGCCCACCGACCTGGTGCAGCAGCTACCTTTGCCGGGTTCCAAAACACTGGCCGCGGAACTCATGCGTCAGGCAGACCTGGTGGTGGCAACGGGATCCCGGGCCAACGTACAGGCGGCCTATAAAAGCGGTAAACCGGCACTGGGTGTGGGGGCCGGCAATGTGGCCGCCATCGTACTGCCTGCAGCAAACCCGGTCGTTGCGGCAGAACGGATCGCCTACTCGAAGACCTTTGATCACGCCACCAGCTGTTCCTCCGAAAACAGTGTCATCGCCATCGAGCCCACGGCAGACGTCCTATTGGCGGCGCTGGTGGACGCAGGCGGTGTCGTCATTACCGCAGAGGAAAAAGCCCGTCTGCAGGCAATCCTGTTTCAGGAAAGCGGACTCAATACCGCGTGTATCGGCAAGGGTGCGGTACATATTGCCACCTTGGCCGGGCTGGATGAAGCGCGTTTTCGCAGTGCGCGCTTTCTGATCGTGGAAGAAACCGGTGCAGGACCTGCCCACCCCTTCTCCGGTGAAAAACTATCGCCAGTGCTGACCTTCTACCGAGTCGGTCATTTCGATGCCGCCCTCGATCTGGTGACGCGCATTTACAACTATCAGGGCAAAGGCCATTCCGTCGGACTGCATGGCGCCGACGAACAGGAAGCTCTGCGGGCGGCGACGTTTCTGCCGGTCTGCCGCGTGATCCTGGATCAGATCCATTGCGTGGCAACCGGTGGTGCTTCCAACAATGGTTTGCCGTTCTCGTTGTCCATGGGGTGTGGCACCTGGGGTGGCAACGGCTTTTCCGACAATCTGAACTACCGCCATTTCCTGAACATCACTCGGGTTGTCCGCCCCATAGCTCCGGTGGAAACCAGCCCCTCAGCCCTGCTGGGCGACTACTGGCAGAGATACGGCAGGTGAGCATGATGCCCTTTGACAATCTGCGTGGCCTTCTTGAAGCCCGCGCCCGGAGGCATCCGGATCATGAATACGCCCATTTCCCGGACACCGGCGACACTCTGACCCTGGGCCGGCTGCTGGGTAATGCCCTCCGACTGGCGCGTTTCCTTGCCGAGCGTGGGGTGGTACGAGGAGAGCGGGTTGCCTACCTGCTGCCTAATGGCCTGCAAAGCGTGCAATTGTTTATCGGCATCCAGGCCGCCGGTGCCATTGCCGTGCCCCTGAGCCTGCTGGCGCAGCCCCGGCAGTTGGCCTTCATCTTCGAACACGCCAGAGTGCGTGTCGTGTTTGCCGGGCTTGAACAGGTCGAGACCCTCAATGCAGCCCGAGAACTGGCACACCGCCCCCCCAGCCTGATTCCCCTTGATCCGGACAGCCCGGCGCAATGGGAACGGCAGGAAGAGACAGGACACACCCGCGAGGCCTGGCCCTGGCCCACACCACACTCGGAAGACGATAGCCTGCTGATGTACACCTCTGGCACCACTGGCCATCCCAAGGGCGTTCGCCTGACCCATGGCAATCTGATTGCCGGTGCCAGGTACGTCAGCGAGGCCCACGAACTGGGGGCGGACGACAGGGTCTTGGCCATCTTGCCCCTCTACCACATCAATGCACAGGTGGTCACGGTTCTCGCCCCGCTCTGGCATGGCGGTAGCCTAGTCATGCCGAGACGATTCAGCGCCAGTGCTTTCTGGAAACAGGCCGCGGAGGGGGCATGCACATGGCTGAACGTCGTACCGACCATCGTGGCTTACCTACTGGCTGGTAGCGATGACGAGCACCATATCTCGCCCGGCGAAAAACAGCCAACCAGCCTGCGCTTTTGCCGTTCCGCCTCCGCCCCACTGCCCCCGGATCATCAGCGGGCTTTCGAATACCGATTCGGAATCGGCATCATTGAAACCCTGGGCCTGACCGAAACCGCAGCCCCCTGCCTCACGAATCCGCTGGATCCGCCACTGCGCCGGATCGGCAGTCCCGGCAAACCCTTCGGAAACGAAGCACGCATCGCAGCCCCCGACACAGACATCCCGCTGACGGACGGAGCGATCGGAGAGATCCAGATTCGCGGCGCGAACGTCACTCCCGGGTACCACAACGCACCTCTTGAAACCTGGAAGGCATTCACCAGGGATGGATGGCTGCGTACCGGTGATCTGGGCTATCGTGACAAGGATGGCTATTACCATGTCACCGGGCGAATCAAGGAATTGATCATCAAGGGTGGCGAGAATATCTCCCCACGGGAGATCGACGAAGCCCTATTGCGCCATCCAGCCGTGCTGGAAGCTGCCGCCGTCGGCGTTCCCGACCCGAACTACGGACAGGAAATCGAGGCCGCTGTCGTACTCTGTGCCGGTACACAATGCACGGAAGCGCATTTGATCAACTTTTGCCGAGATCAACTGGGCGGTTTCAAAACCCCTGCCCGCATCCACCAGGTCACGGCCTTGCCCAAAGGCCCTTCGGGCAAGGTGCAACGCCTCAAACTGCTTGCGTATCCGGAGGTCATGTCCCGGTTCTAATCGGTTGCGCCCGTTGCCCGAACCCACCGCCGCAATTCCCGCCAGCGCTCATCACGGGCTGTTTCGGCAGCCGATATTTCCTCGGGCGTCACGGAAGCAAAACGTCGCTGCAGGCGTAGATAATCCTCCAGGGGCGCAAAACGGTTGATCGTGCGACTGATGGTCAACGCCTTTCCATCCCACTCCAGTAACGGCCACAGGCCGGTATCCACGACCCCTTTACCCAGTTGAATGGCGGTATCGGAACCACACCCCCAGCCGGTAGGGCAAGGGGCAAAGACATGCAGAAACGACGGACCATCCACCTGGGATGCCCGCTGGATCTTCTTCAGCAAATCGCTAGGATAACCCACGCTACCGGTGGCTGCGTAAGGGATGCCATGGGCCATGGCGATACGCAGCAGATCCTTCTTGGGATCGCTCAGGGAGGGTCGAAAGCCCCCCGGAGACGTGGTGGTACGCGCCCCCCAGGGTGTGGCGCCACTCTTTTGTATGCCGGTATTCATATAGGCCTCGTTGTCGTAGCAGATATAAAGAATCCGCTCGCGACGATCAAAGGCCCCCGACAAAGCCTGCAAACCGATGTCAGCGGTGGCTCCGTCCCCGGCAAAGCCCACCACATGCACGTCCTCAAGTCCCTTGGCTCGCACCGCTGCCGCGATGCCGGAGAGCACCGCCGCCGTGGCAGCGAACGGGGCAATCATCGCATTGACGCCGATGGCCATCTGTGGATAGACGAAACTTACCGCCGACATGCAACCTGCCGGAATGACCACATAGCAGCGCTCGCCCAATACCTTGAGCACCCAGCGCAGGACCAGGCTGCCGCCACAGCCACCGCACGCCTTGTGACCTACAAACGGTTCAGTCCGGGACAGTGTCTTCACAGAGATGCTCATGGGGACATCTCCATACCCATAAACTGGAGAGTCCGACGGGGCTCCCCGCAGGCCAAGGCGGTCAGGTCCTGAAAGAGGCCGCACACATCTTCGATGCGGATGTCCTGTCCCCCAAGTCCCGCCACCAGGTTGATCGCCGGAGGCAAGGGGTGGTGCTGGCCCTGCTCGTAGAGGGCGGCCTTGATCTCCAGGCTGACCGTGCCCTGATGACCGAAAGAAATGTCCTTTTCCAGGATCCCGATGGCTGCCACCGTCGCGGTACGGCCCACACCGAACAGGGTCTTGCGAATCTCGGCGGAGGGAAACGGCCTCAGGTAACGAAGTCTCAGCATGCCCGCCGGCACACCCCTTCGACGCATTTCATCGACTGCGGCCCGGACTGTGCCGGACACACTGCCCAGGGTGATGATGACGAACTGTGCATCCTCCAACCGATAAGACTGCGTCAGTCCACCGCTGTACCGCCCGAACTGCTGAGCAAAGCGGCGGGCGATGACGTTCACCTGTGCCAGGGCCCGAGACATGTCCCGATGCTGGCTGTACTTGAAGGCCGGATAGTCGCCAGGTCCGGCAGTGATCGCCAAACTGGTGGGCTGGGTCAGGCTGAAGGTGCCGGGATACCCCTCGGGAAGATCCCCGGACGGCAAAAAGGCATCCACATCGGTCTGCTCCGGCAGGTCCACCGGCTCATAAGTATGGGTAAGCACGAATCCATCCAGGTTCACCAGTACCGGAGTGCGGATCGCCGGATCTTCCGCCAGTGCATAGGCCTGTATCACCATATCCAGGGATTCCTGAACGGACTCCGCATAGGCCTGGATCCAGCCACAGGAGATCAGCCCCAGGGCATCACTCTGGTCGCCATAGATATTCCAGGGCAATGCCAGGGCCCGATTGGCGTTCATCATCACCAATGGCCACCGCCCGCCGGCGCTGTAATAGAGGCACTCCGCCATGTACAACAGCCCCTGGGAAGAGGTGGCGGTAAAGGTGCGCACCCCCATGGCAGCACTACCCATCACCAGGGACAAAGCGGAATGTTCGGATTCCACGTGAACGAACTGGGCATCCAGTTCCCCAGCCTCCACCATTTGCGCCAGGCGCTCAACCACCACGGTCTGGGGCGTGATCGGATAGGCCGCCACCACCCGGGGGCGACACAGGCGCACGGCCTGGGCCACGGCCTCGTTGCCGGAAAGAAAATGTCGCTCACTCATCGGGGATCTTCAGACCTACTGTGTTCGTCAACCATGATGATGGCCTTTTGGGGGCATTCCCGGGCACAAATCCCGCATCCCTTGCACCACCGCTCAAGAACGCGGGGAATTTCGCCTCTGGGACAGGCAATGGCAGCATCCGGACAGTACAGATCACATAAACCGCAGCCATTGCAATGGGCCAGAATCCGCGGCCACAAAGTACGCCAGCCGGCATTGTCCAAGGGCAGGTTTGCCCCGGGGGCCTGGGGCGCGGCTGGCCAGTCATCCACAGGCCTATTTGCCCGTCGGGTCAAAGGCAGTTTGCCCCCAGGAAAATCGGGGGCACTCATGAGGCCACCACCAGGGAGGAAGCACCGGTACTGTGTTCAACAGCCCGCAGGAATGCATCGGCATTGCTGGATGCACGCCCCCCATGACCGAAATCCGCCTCAATGGCGGCCTGAACGGCGGGCACCGGCAACAGGCCGGTGAGACCGATGAGAAAACCCAGCAACACCGTGTTGGTGTGCTCTGTCCCCAAGAGTTCCCTAGCCATTTCCCGGGCCGGAACCCGGACCACACGGCCCAGCGGCGGAGGGACGCCCGTAGAGTCATCCATGATCACCAAGGTCTCGGGGCGCAGAAAATTCAGGGATACCTGCCCCACCAGCGAGGCATCCAGAATGATGGCCGCATCCGCCTGCATGACCGTGCCACGGTCATGGATGGGGTCGTCACTGATGCGCACGAAACCCCATACCGGCGCCCCGCGTCGCTCGGGGCCGAAGGAGGGAAAAGCCAGCGCATGCCGACCGGCAAAGCGCACGGCCGCAAGACCCAGCAACCGCGCCGCGGTGAAGGCCCCCTGCCCGCCCCGCCCCAACCAGACACTTTCATGCATCGTTCTCATTCCTTGCGCAGATCCAGAACCCGCTTTGCCTTGTGGGTGGTGCGAGGCAGACTTCCCGGCTCAAGCAATCTCACCTCCCGGGGACGCACACCCAGGCGAGTCTTGATGTCTTCCACCACCCGTCTGCGCAAGGCTTCCGGATCTCCAGTCTTATCAGCGCGCTCCAATTCGATATCGAAACGGCTCAGGTGGTCCTCTTTGTAGACGACGATACGGTATTCCCCCGACACTCCCGGAATGGCCCGGATCACACATTCCACATCACAGGGGAAAACATTCACCCCATTGATGATGATCATGTCATCCCGACGACCGATGACCTTGATGCGGGCATGGGTCCTGCCACAGGCGCAGGGTGAGCGGTCGGCAGTCACGATATCCCCAGTGCGGAAGCGAATCATGGGTCGGGCGCGCTTGGTCAGGGTGGTCAGCACCATTTCCCCCGGCGTACCGTCCTCCACGGGCTCACCGGTGTCCGGGTCCAGCACCTCCAGCAACAGATCATCTTCCACCAGATGCAAACCATCCCTGGCCTCGCACATCCCTGCACAGGCTCCGTAGATATCCGAAATCCCATAAAAATCAAACAGCTTCGCCCCCCAAATCGCCTCGATGGCCTCCCGGGTGGCAGGAATCGATCCTCCCGGTTCTCCGGCCACGATGATGCGGCGGATTGAGAGATCCCTGGCCGGATCGATCCCCTGAGCACGGGCGGTCTCGCCCAGGTGCCAAGCATAGGAGGGTGTGGTCCAAGTCATGGTGGGCTGGAATTCGCGCATGATGTACAGCAAGCGAACCGAAGGGACAGCACCCGCCCAGAAGCACAAGGCCCCAAGGCGCTGGGCCCCGATCACATCCGGCCCACCCACGAACAGCGTGAAGTTCAGCGCATGCACATAGCGGTCATCGGGACGCATGCCGGCGGCCCAGAACAGCCGCGCCTGAATATCCTGGAAGGTATCGAAATCCTGGGCGGTAAAGGGGCTCAAGGTCGGCGTGCCGGTACTGCCCGAGGACGCCGACACAAATACCACCTCCCGCTCAGGCACCGCCAGCATATCGCCGAGCAAGGGGGTAGCCATCTGTCGATCACGTTCCACCCGCTTGTCCACAAAGGGATATGCCTGGATATCGGACAACGCACGAAACCGTCTTGGATGCACACCGGCATCATCGAAGGCCTTTCGGTAATATGGTGAACGCTGATAGGCCCAAGCCAGGTGTGTCTTCAACCGCTCCAACTGGACCGCCTCCAGACGGGAACGCGGCAAGGTCTCGATATCCTCTTGCCAATAGCGGCCGCGATTTTTCCCAAGCCCGGTGAATTCAACCGAATAAGGTGATGCGATACTCATCCTGCTGTCCTCAAAAAATCATTCAGCGCCAGATTGGGGCGCGTTTTTCCAAAAAGGCGCTGATGCCTTCCTGGGCATCCGGCTGACGCAGATTGCCCGTCATCACCCGCGCTGCCAGGGCATAAGCTTCCCGTTCTGGGAGATCCAGTTGCTCGTAGAAGGCGGCCTTGCCGATCCGGATGCTGGAGGCCGACTTGCCGGCGATGCTGCGCGCCAGCCGCAATACCGTGTCCGCCAGCGCTTCATCGTCCACCACCTGACTCACCAGGCCTTTGCGCCAAGCGGTATCGGCATCGATCGGGGCACCGGTCAGCAGCATGTGCAGGGCATGCTTGGGCTGTACTGCGCGAGACAGGGGCACCATCGGGGTGGAGCAAAACAGGCCGATGTTGACCCCGGGCGCGGCAAATTGCGCCGATCGCCCCGCCACGGCGAGATCACAGCTGGCTACCAGCTGACACCCCGCCGCCGAAGCCATGCCGTGAACCTGCGCGATCACGGGCATGGGCAGGGATTTGAGCGTCAACATCATCTCGCTGCAGCGATTGAAAAGAGTCTCGTGAAGGGACTGAGTTCCTGCCTGGATCTCCTTCAGATCGTGCCCTGCGCTAAAGGCCGGGCCGACGCCCGCCAACACCACCACCTTTACCGTGTCATCCACGGCCAAGTCGTTGAGCTGCTGGTGTAATTGCTCAATCAGATCCAGTGACAGGCTGTTCCGGGACCGGGGCCGGTTCAAGGTCAAGTACACCACGCCCTCGCCCTCTTGGTGCATCAAAAGGGAGGGAGTGGCCTGAGTCACTGCTGTCATGCGTGATTCCTCATAATGGGTCATATCCTGCATCCGGGATTGTCATGATTTAGGCACGTCGCCTGAGCATCCCGGTGGAATCCACCCTACGAAGCACTTCCAGCTCATGGGGGGTTGGCGGCTGCGTCACCTGCACGTCGGGAGAAACCTGCAGATCCCAGCCGGTTTCCTGCCGGATGATTTCAGGATCGGAAAATTCAAAAAACTCGCTCAGCAGCAGTTCGCGGCTCTCCGGATGGGGGCGGAGGATGCCCAGACTGGTCACCACGGCGGTGGGCCCCTGCCCAGGAAAGCCGTAACCCTCACGAGCGTCTCCCCCGGAGAGATATCCTGGCGAGGAGATGTAGTCGACCCGGTCCACGAAACGCTTGCGCTCATGCTGAAGCATGACGACAAAACGCCCGGCGCCACAGGCGATGTCATTGGCGCCGCCACTGCCGGAGAGGCGAACCTGCGGAGGGTGGCTGCGAGGACGACCGCCCCAGATACCAGTGGTATTCACATTGCCGAACCGATCCACTTGAGCGGCCCCGATGACCCCCACATCACAGCGACCCGAAGCTACGAAACACCCCAGGGCATCAAGGGCCCCACTGAAGCAGGTGGCATTCACCGCCAATCGGTTACATTCGATGCCCCAAGGCAGTCCACCCACCGGAGTGGCACCGAACACACCGCCTTCGGTAATGGACTGTAGTCCCGGCGCATGACAGTGCTGGGCAAAAAAACCCGCCAACATGGACAAGCCGACACCGAATATCGCCAATTCACCGGCCTTGAGTTCACGACCAGTGGCAATGGCCATCATTTCCTGTGGTGTGTAGTCCATGGGTCAGTCCGCCTGGGTCAGTTCGGTGATCTGCCGATCGGAAAGGAACCACTGCCGGTAGGGGTCCAGCAGAAATGCGGTCTCCGTTCTTCGCAGTGCTTCACTGCGGGCACTGCCGATCAGCGCCATGAAATCGGCATGACTGTCCCAACCGAAAACAAAGGTTCCCAGGAAATTACGGGTGTCGGCGTCATTGCCCAGGGCCTGATTCATGGCCCGCATCTGCGCCTCGTCTACGTCATGAACGCCGGGCGAGGACTGGGGCCAGGCCGATAACGGCCAGCACACCACCGCATCGGTCAGGGCCGAGGGGATGCGAACCAGATTGGGAAACTGGCGCATGCAAGCGGTATCCACAATGTGATCCGCTATCAGCACCACGCGTTTAGCCGCCCGGGCCAACTCCCATCGACTCCATTCACTGCCGATCATGATGCCGTTGCCCTGGGGATCAGCCAGGGTCACGTGAATGGCCGCCAGATCCGGTGCCAACGGCCGCAAGGCACCGACACGCCCCCCTTCCTGGAAAGGATCGCCGATCAGGGGAATTTTCTCGTTTCCATCCAACGCCGCCGCGTCCTGCCCATTCCAGTACTGCAGGTCGGAACCGATGTTGACCCGCGTGGGCATGAACGGCAGACCCAGGGCGGCAGCCAGATAGCGAAGCGGCATGGTCAGGTTGGAATAATCTTCCAGGCGCACCTGGCCGGACTCCACCTTGCGGCGCAGACCTTGAGCAAAACCGAACACTTCCAGCCCGGTGAATCCCGTTTCAATGCTTTTCACCGCCCCGGCGGCCACCAGCAGGTTCATCTGCTGCGAGGCGCAATGGGAGACCAGATGGATATCTCCGATCCCCTGACGAATCATCTCGGAGCCAAACACCAGGGCATCGGCCCCGATGGGCAGGGCCGCACCGCTGGCATACTGCATGCCGTTGAAGGCGAAGCGCCTCACCGCGGCGCGCAGCGACACCAGTTTGGAAACGGACATTAACGCCGCCTCCCTTCCAGCCAGACGGCAAAGGGGGCTTCTTCATAGGCGGCGTCCAGCACGTAGCGGGCCGCCAATGCCAACCCTTCCGATGACTGCCCGCTGCCCTGGCGCACCAGGATCGGCTCCTGTTCCGTATTGAAGAACACCAGTGCCGGACTGCCGTGAATCTGCATCCGTGTCAGAAAATCCCCCACGGCAACCGAATCCCCGCCCGGCAGGGTCAGGCGATCCTGGGTATCAATGTTCACGGTCACCAGGGTCAGGCTGTCATCCAGGATAGCCTTGAAGGGCGACTGAGAAAGCGCACCGTGCTCAAACATGGCGCAGGCATGACAGGTATCCTGCTTCACGTAGATCACCCAGGGCTTGGATGAACCGGCCCATGCCCCAGGCAGCGACATGAGCACCAGATAAATCACTGCAATCCAGCAGATAAACGAACGTTTCATTACAGATTCCTTGAATGGATTCAACGACGCAGGATCACTTGTTCCAGAACAGCACCCGGTGCCTGATCCACTCCAGGCCGGCCATGGAAACCGCGGCGACGAAGCCCGTGTAGAGGATGCCGGCCACCATCTGGGGGTAGTTGGCATAGTCCGCGTGGATATGGACAAAGCGTCCAAGCCCTTCGGCGGCGCCGAACAACTCCGCCACCGTCAGCAGAATGAAACTGAAGACAAGCCCGACCCCCATGCCGGCGAATATCTGCGGTAGGCTGGCCGGAAAGGCGACGCGATAGAGGTACTCCAGGCGCGCCAGCTCCAGCGTGCGGGCGCTGTCCCGCCACAGCCCCGGCACGGAACCGGCCCCCAGGGCCGTGTTGTGGAAGATCGGCCAGAAGGCGCCGATGAACACCACGAACACCGCGGAAAGATGAAACGTAGGCAGCACGGCGATGGCATAGGGGATGTACACCGTCGGCGGCACCGGCGCCGCCGCCCGGGCAAAAGGCAGGAAGGCCCGCTGAAGACCGACATAGGTTCCCACCACCAGACCCGCGGGCACGGCCAGGGCAATGGCCAGGAAGTACCCGGGCAACAGGATCTTCGCCGAGGACAGGGAGCTCACCCACAGCTCCGGCAGGGAAGCCCACAAGGCCCAGGCCACCACGTTCGGTGCCGGCAGCAAAGGATTGGCCGATGCATCCTGGCCCAGCGTGGCCAGATACCAAAGGGCCAGCAGGGAAAACCACACCAGCAGACTTTCCCAGCCCCGCAGGCGCGGCAGGCGCCCGGCGCGGCGTCCCAGCCCCGCCAGGGACGGCAACAAAGCAGACATCTGGGAGGAAATCAT
>NZ_JAJNQM010000055.1:0-23463 GCF_022227785.1 Ectothiorhodospira lacustris
TGTGGTGTCATAAAGTCACATGGGTGTCGGAACATCATCTTGCAGAAGTTACCATGTCCGGCAAGCAGACTTCCTCCCTACGTCATGCAAAGATATCCGGTCCGACAGCGAACATTCGATCTCTCCACACCAAGGGACATCCAGCCTTGAGAAGATCCCTAGAGTACATGATCCTTTGCCTGTGCCTGCTGGCGCCCGCACTGTCTGGACAGGAATCGGCATCGTCCCAGCATCATCAGGGCGACGCCGTCATCCCTCTCACCCGAGATGACATGGCGGTCGAAGCAGACGATATCCTGATTCGACTCCGGGATGAAACGACTGCCTTTGTCATTGCCACCCATCGGGATGCCCTGGGACCGCGAACCCTGCGGCGGGGATGGCGCCGCGCACAAATACCGCCCGGCATGGATCTGGAGTCCGCGATTCTCTGGTACCGCCAGCAACCCGGCGTCGCCCATGCCGAACCCAATTACCGCATCCGCCTGACCGCCCTGTATCCCAACGACCCCCTATTCAGTGACCAATGGGCCCTGTTCGACACTGAAAACCCTCATCATGTCCGAGCACCGGGAGCCTGGGGCCTATCCACGGACGCGACGCAGATAGTGGTCGGCGTACTCGACTCGGGGATCGACCATGGGCATGAAGACCTGCGCGACAGCATCTGGCAGAACCCGAACCCACAGACCGAGGCCGACTGTCCCGGGCGCCGGTCCGAAGGCCTGGAATGCTACCCGGATGACCACAACGGCTGGAGCTTCGTCAGCAACCGTTCAGCCAACCCTCCCGGCAACGATGCGATGGATGACAACGGCCACGGCACCCATGTCGCCGGCATCATCGGCGCCCGCGGCGACAACGCGCTGGGGATCACCGGCATCAGCTGGCAGGCAAGCCTGTTGCCGCTCAAGTTCCTGGCGGCAGACGGCACCGGGCACGTCTCCGATGCGGTCGAAGCCATCTACTATGCCGCCGAGGCGGGGCGGGCACATATCATCAATGCCAGTTATGAGTACCGCGGTAACTCCCAAGCGGAGTATGAGGCCATTGCCTACGCCCGCGAACAGGGCGTCATCCTGGTGGCGGCGGCCGGCAACAGCGGCCTGGACCTGGATCAGTCCCCGGTCTTTCCCGCCGCCCACCGGCTGGACAACATCATCGTGGTCTCAGCCAGCACACGCACGGGCACTCGGCTACGCTCAAGTAACTTCGGTGCCGATACCGTTCACCTCTCCGCACCCGGTCAGGACATCCTCAGCACCTGGCCGACGACGAGAAACTGCAGCAACTCACCGGCGGCGGGCTACTGCCGCCAGACCGGCACCTCCATGGCCGCACCCATGGTCACCGGTGCGGCCGCCCTGCTCTGGGCCCATGACCCGGCACTGACACGGGCGGACTGGAAGCGGGTGCGGGAGCGGGTGTTACTGACGGTCGCGCCCACGGAACCACCTCACCCCACGCTCACCGGCGGCCTGCTCGATCTCTCCGCACTACTCCACACCGATCCCGCCACCCTGCCCCCGTTTCAACCCACCCATCTGCAAGGTACCGGCACCTCGTCGGGGGTACAACTGGAGTGGCTGAACAATAGTCCGCGGACGGATTATCTGGAAATCCAGCGTTGCCTTCGGCATCAGACAGCCGAGGGAAGGTGTGAAACCAACGACTTCCTGCCTCTGGTGACACAGGCTGACGGCCAGTTGACACAGTACCTTGACTCATCCGCCACGCTCTCGGAGGCCACCGCCTACGAGTATCGGATACGCGCCGGAAACAACGCGGGACTGTCGAGCTGGTCTCCCGCCCTGAGCCTTGAAACGCCGCCCCTGCCCCCTTCCGAATTGACGGTGGAATCCACGGGGCAAGGCATTCGTCTGCGCTGGCGCAACCACCCAGAACACGCAGAACACGCTCAGTGGCTGCAACTGGACCGACGCATCGGCAACAGTGCCTATCAGGCGCTGGCACGCCTTTCACCCCAGGCCAACACCTATCTGGACCCGGTGGGCGACATGGGAAATGTCCAGTTACGCTATCGACTTTGTGCCGGCCATGATGCCACCGGCTGCTCCGAATACCTGTTCAGCCGTGCCGTTTCCACCGTTCCCGGCAACGACGGCAGGACCAGGGACGCCAGCAGTGATGACAGAGAGCGGTGCCTGGTATCCGCCGCGCTGGGAGGTAGCCGGCATGCCCGGGCGGAAACCGCACTGGCCGAACTTCGCAGATTCCGGGATGAAAAACTGGCCGCAACCGACTGGGGAAGACAGATCATCGCCCGGTACTACCACATCAGCCCGACCCTGGTCCGGTGGATGGATCGACATGCGGCCCTGGAAAGCCTGGCCAGCGGCGGGTTCATGGCCCTGGGACTGGCATTGAGAGAAATTTCCTGACTTTTCAAACCCATGCCTCAAGAGGTTTACAAAGAGTCGACACCCTGAGCCATCAGGGTGACAACCGGTCGACTGTCCGTATGCGCCGACCACGCTCATAGTCGTGGGCCATGCTCTTCGTCCACGCCATTAAGGGTGTCATACCGATTCGAACCCGCGCCAAGCCGGGTTTGGATTACTGCCTCTTATCCTCGCACACATCAACAGAAGCGCCGCTTATCGGCACATACCCCCCTTTTGTCTCCAACTCATGGGGACATGGGGAACTCGGTGCTAGCTATTTAGCAGAGTCCGGCTTTTTCGGCGCTTTTTCACGCTCGCTCCCGCGTTTTTCTCAAAGACACCCGCTTTCGCCAGACAAAATCGGGTGTCGTACATGCCTCGGCCATTAAGGAGACACACCCGATGACCGTACCAAATCAAAGAAACAGGGCAAGATTCACGCCCCATGGCGCGATCACCGCGCTCAAGATCAGCAGCTCACTGGCGCTGATGGTCACACTGGCCGCGTGTGGCGGCGGTGGTGGTGGTAATGACCCAAAACCAGAGACCCCCACTCCGGGAGAACCGCCGGTATCATCGGCCGGCACCGCATTCCAGGTATCCGGCCAGATCATCGCGGGGGATGATCGCAGTGGTGCCGCCGGCGCCACCGGTGCCATTGCCTCCCAAGCCACGATGGGCGCGCGCAATCTGCGCGCGGCGCCCATCGAGGATGCCACCATCCGCGTCTGGCTCTACAACGGCTCCACCAGGGATCCGGCCAATCGGCTCAACGATGAGCCCGTCACCGGCACCACCGACGAGAACGGTCGCTTCACCCTGATCGTACCCGAAGCGTTTGGCAACGCCGACCGGATCCTGGCGGAAGTCGTTCGTGAAGGCTACATCCAGACCAGCCGAATCTTCCGCGACCTGCAGCCCGGCACCCAAGTCACCCTGGATCTGGCACTGGCGGCGGAGCAGGTGGCCGTGCAGGCCGTGGACAACGTGGTCTTCAATGCCAGCGGACAGGCCGTCCTGCAGTTCGGCGTGGTACGCCGGGGTGACGGCAGTCGTGCCGTCGTGGCCGGCGGGGCCTTGGCCGCCGCCAGCGACGATGATGTCGAGGTACAGCTGGAAATTCCGGCAGCCCGAGTGGGTGAGGGTACCAGCGCGGTGACCGCCGCCATGGCCTACTTCGATCCCAGCGAGGCCGCCGACGCGGAGGCCTTCCCCGGCGACTTTGTCGGCACCGGTAATTTCGGGGCCGAACTGGACGGCGTCACCCTGGACCCGGACGCCATCGGCAGCGGTAGCGCTTCCGGGGCACAGGAAGTGCCTGAAGAGTATCGTCTGATTTCCACCGCCTTCACCCAGTTGCGCCTGTCGGATCAGAACGGCAACAACCTGGCGGTGGACTTCGGCAACGACGACCCGGCCATTGCATCGGAGGGCAACCCGTCGGTGCTGCTGCGCGTCCCCCCCGGCACCTACAACACCATCACCCAGGACCATAATGAAGACATGGACGGCATCCAGGTCCCCATCTACCTGTACACCGGCGGAAGCTGGAAATATGCCGGGCCGGCTACCCTGGAGACGGACCGTAACGGTACCCTGTACAGCAGCGGTGTCGTCAACCCGGTGGTCTTCGATGGCACCCTCTACGCCCGCCTGGAGATCAACGACGGCAACAGCTGGGTCAGCTGGCTGAACATCGACTGGCCCATCGTGGTCGGTGATGTCACCGATTACTGCGCCGCGGCCGACATCCGCTTTGGCCAAGGCGATGCCACCACGCCCTTCAGCGGCACGGTGAACATCTCGCTGCCGGATGGGGGCCGCCAGTGGACCCATGTGAGCAACGGGCAGCTGCGCTTCACCACCCTGGCCGCCGACAATCTCTCCCTGAGTGGCTGGGAGTTCACCCTCTGGAACCCCAGAGCCCTGCGGACGGAAACCCTGGCGATCACGCCGAGCCAGGGTACTGACTGCGCAGCGTCGACCATCACCCTGGAAAACCCCTATACCTGTCGTCTGGAAGGTCAGGTCCTGCGAGGGGACACACCGGTCGCCAACCGCTCCGTCACCGCCCAGGGCGGCCGTTTCTGGCAATCCACTCGTTCCGGTCAGGATGGGGGATTTGACTTTGATGTGCCCTGCGGCGTGGACATGAACGTACGTACGGGCAATGTCCAGGCAGACTTCAACGTCAACGGCACACTCACCAATCCGGAGCTGACCGACGACGGCATCACCGTCGAAGTGGCCCTGGAGGTGCCCAATCAGGCACCGACCCTGAGCATGTCCGCTCCCGCCACGGGCATTGTGGGCCAGTCCCTTGGCCTGCAAGTGACCGCCTGGGACGCCGACGGCGACGCGGTCACCCTGACCTGCGTCAGCAATAATTGCGGTGATTTCACCTCGCAGACCGCGGAAGGCGGCTACCTCAGCCGCACCATCCGGTTTGCACCAGAGGCGGCCGGCGAACTGACCGTGACCCTGGAAGCCACCGACAGCCAGGGCGCCAGCTCCGGCGAACTCAGCCGCACGATCCAGATCGATCCGATGGAGAACCGCACCCCGCGCATCACCCGCATCAGTCGAACCATTGAGGGACAGACACAGACCACGGACCTGCGCTGCAGCGGCACCAGCTTCAACCTGAGCTGTGTGGACAACGGCGTCCGTGAAGGCAGCGATGTCACCTACACCGCCTATGCCCATGACCCGGATGGCAACGCCCTGAGCTTTGACTGGACTCAGGGTGAACAGCCCATGGCGGTTTCGGTTCAGAGCGATGCCTTCACGATCATCGATGCCGCCAGCGGACGGATCACGGTGACGGCCAACGATGGCCAGGCTACCGCCACGGCCACCATCAACCTCACCGTGGTGGAAAATCAGCCACCGGAGATCCTCTCCGCCTCGGTCACCCCCAACACCGTTCCCGCCACGGAAACGGCGCCCGAGCGCAACGCACAGGCCATCCACCTGCGGGCACGGGCCATTGATGACTTCACCGCGGATAACGACCTGGAATACTTCTGGGACGTGATGCTGGATGACGTCGTGGCCTGGCAGGGTGAAGGCGCCGAAGCCACCATCCCGACCGGAGAACTGGCACCGGCACTTAAGAATTACACCGTCAGACTCACAGTGGTCGATCATGAAGGTGCCGAAACCACCCGCGATCTCAGCCTGCGGGTCACCGCCGACCGGGCCGATGTGGAGGTGATCATCCAATGAGCATCCATACACAGACACCGCCCACTCTGAAAGCTCAGAACAAGGAGACAAGGGCCATGCAGACGCAGATCCCTTTCCGCAAGACCCTGCTGGCCACCCTGGTGGCCGCCGGGATCGGCCTGACCGGGTGCAACTCCGACACCGGCAACACCCAAGCACAGTCAAACGCCAACCTGCCGGGCAGTGCCGTGGTGGCGGTCAGCGCCAGGCTGCCGGGCAGCGGCGATGCCCAGGCAAGCTACATCGATCCCGCAACCCAATTGATCGAGGTCCGTGCCTTCCCCTTCCCCTACGGCTCCTGGGATGAACTGGCGGAGCGCCTCGGCGACTTCGACCATGGCTACCATGGTGACCAGGAAGGGCTTTGGATAGACCGGGAAAATCCGGTCAACAGGACAACCCTCACTGCCGACAATCCCCGCGGCGAGATCGCCCTCACCCCGGGCACCTACCTGATCGTGGCCGACAGCTGGTCTGATGGCGACACATCGGGCGACCCCCTCTCGCGCAGCGCGACCCTGGTGAACCTGGACCAGGGCGAGCATCAGGTGGCGTTGAACATGCTGCGCGCCACCTGGGGCATCGACGGCACCCTCAACCTGCAGGAACTGAACAATGCCCGGGGGTTTGACTGGGCGCCGGGCCGTGCCGGCACCCAGAGCCCGGCGGCGATGCTGGGCCTGGGCAACCGGCTCACCGGAGTACACATCCTGTTCAAGGGCGGGGACGAGCACCATTACGACAGGGAAGACAGCTTCTTCGGCCCGGAATTCCTGCCGGGCCTGTCCCAGGGCGTGGTCTGGCGCACCAATACCGACCGAGGTTGGGTAACACCCGGCTGGGGCTGGGATGAGGCATGGGACGAAGACGACGAATTCAACGATGAAGAATCCGTCGGAATCTACTGGTACGTGGGCAGTACCGGCGCCCTGCTCCAGGACTATGCCCCGGAATCCGGCAACCGGGCCTTCGTGGTGCTGCCCGAGATGTATATTGAGGCCTCTCGCGACAACCGGCAAGAGGATGAACGGCAACGGCGGGAAGCCGGCCTGTTCGCCCTGAGCCTCCCCATGCTGGAAATGCTTGATGGAGACAACGAGTACTCCAGTACCTACCAGACCCAGGTCTGCGACCCGGACGGTCTCAACTGTGGATTACGCTGGGTCGCCTGGCAGGAGGTGGATCAGGACCTGTCGGATCTTCCCTTCGATCCGGCCACCTTGCCGGCAGGGGCCATCACCAATGGTGACACCATCGAGGTGACCTTGGTCGAATGGCAGGACCTTGACTGGGTCACGGACGGAACATGGGTGGAAAGGGACGCCCCCCCCACTCTGGATCGGGATGCCCCGAGTCCTGCCCGGGTCGCGGCCGCCGCCCAGCGCCAGGCCCATCAGGCGGACAAGCAGACGCGTCTTGGCCAGGCCCTGCAACGGGCCAGGTTTGCCCAGCAGCAGGCCCCCGGCAGTGCCGTCACCAGCAATTGTTATACCATCGCGTTCGAGGACCTTTACTGGGATGCCCAGTTCATCTGGGACGAGGGACGTGGTCGGTGGATACCCGGCACACTGGAGTGGTCACCCTCCGGTCAGATTTTCCATGAAAATCAGTTCCGTGACCCGGAAACCGGGGAGCTGCAGGACACGTTCTTCGCCGAGACCAGCAGTGGCGAGACCCGTGCCTGTGTCCACGAAGTCACCCTCAAGGCCAGAGAGCTGGATGCCGGCTTCCAGGAGAGCTTCTCCGGATTTTCCGGTAACGGCTCTGACACCACCCCGATATTTCGGTGACGCCGCCCCCGAAACCTCACGGGGCTAGCCACTGACATTCCGACGACACCAGGCCCGGCTCAGTCCGGGCCTTTTTTGCGCGTGGATGGATTCACGATCGCACAAAAAAGCCCCGACACTTTCGCGTCGGGGCTTTTTCGATACTGGTCGGAGTGAAAGGATTCGAACCTTCGACCCCCGCCTCCCGAAGACGGTGCTCTACCAGGCTGAGCTACACTCCGTAAACTGACTCTCGGGCCGTTGGCCCCGGGAAGCTGCGTATTCTGCTACGAGACGCGTAAAAAGTCCAACATCTCATTCAATGCTAGAACACCCGCCCCACGGAGAAATGGGCCAGGGCCGCCATGGCATCCCGGTGGGGGCTGGGGGGCAGCACCGACAGGCTCTCCACCGCCCGCTGGGCCTCGGCCTCGGCCACCTGGCGGGTGTAGTCGATGGAGCCGGTGGACTGGATGACTTTGAGCACCCGGTCCGCATGCTCCCGCCCGCCCTGCTCGATGGCTTCGCGGATCACGGCGGTGTCCTCGGCATTGCCCACCCGCATGGCGTGGATCAGCGGCAAGGTGGGCTTGCCTTCGGCCAGGTCGTCCCCCATGTTCTTGCCCATCTCCTCACTGCTGCTGCTGTAGTCCATCACGTCGTCGATGAGCTGGAAGGCGGTACCCAGATGCATGCCGTAGGCCGCAAGGGACGCTTCCGCCGGATCCGGCAGCTCCGCCAGCACCGGCCCCAGACGACTGGCGGCATCGAACAGCTTGGCCGTCTTGGACTGGATCACGTGCATGTAGCGCGCTTCCGTGGTGTCCGCGTCGTGGCAGTTGATGAGCTGCATCACCTCGCCCTCGGCGATGGTGCTGGTGGTATGGGAGAGGATCTGCATGGCGCGCATGTTGCCGATGGCCACCAGACGCTCGAAGGAACGGGAATAGAGATAGTCCCCCACCAGGACGCTGGCCTCGTTGCCGAACAGGGCGTTGGCCGTCTCGCGCCCCCGGCGCAGTTCCGAGGCGTCCACTACGTCGTCATGCAGCAGCGTGGCGGTGTGAATGAACTCGATCACCGCCGCCAACTCGATGTGATGTCGGCCCTGGTAGCCACAGGCACCGGCGGAAAGCAGCACCATCATGGGCCGCAGCCGCTTGCCGCCGCCACTGATGATGTAGTGGCCCAGCTGGTTGATGAGCACCACCGGAGAGGACAGCAGCTCCAGGATGCAGGCATCCACCGCCTTCATGTCATCGGCGATCAGGTCGCGAATCTGGTTAAGGTCCATGGGTGGTAATCGTTCGCTCGGGCAGGAAACCTCGGGCATGCTAGGAAGCGAGCTGTTCAGTGTCAAGGCGTGTCCTGGGGTTTTGGTGTTTTCAGTATTTGACCACTGCTTGCGGTCAAGGTAAACTTCCGCGTCTTTGGATTCGACCCTTTCTGGAGATCAACAAGATGTACGCGGTTATCGCTACCGGTGGCAAGCAGTACCGGGTTGCCCAAGGTGACGTGATCCGGGTCGAGAAGCTCGACGCGGAATCCGGCGCCTCAGTGGAATTCGACAACGTCCTGCTGGTCGGCAGCGGCGAAGACGTCAAGGTTGGCGCACCCTTCGTGGAAGGCGGCAAGGTGACCGCGTCCGTCAAGTCCCATGGACGTGCCGACAAGGTGGAAATCATCAAGTTCCGTCGTCGCAAGCACTCCCGCAAGCACATGGGGCATCGCCAGCATTTCACCGAGGTGGAGATCACTTCCATCTCCGGTTGATGAAGAGGTAACTTGAAATGGCACATAAGAAGGCAGGCGGCAGCACCCGTAACGGCCGCGACTCAGAGAGCAAACGCCTTGGCGTCAAGCGCTTCGGCGGTCAGATCGTGCTCGCGGGCAACATCTTGGTTCGTCAGCGCGGCACCCAGTTCCACCCCGGGGTGAACGTGGGTTGCGGCAAGGACCACACCCTGTTCGCCAAGGCGGACGGTAAGGTGGTGTTCGAGACCAAGGGCCCCAAGAGCCGCAAGTTCGTGAGCGTGGTGCCGGCCTGATCGGCCACCCGTAGGGTCGAGACACACCCTCGAAAAGCCCCGGTTTCCGGGGCTTTTTTCGTACCAGACCCTACCCCGCCGGCCTGACAGACCCGGCCCGATGGGACTATCATCCCGAATGATTACCCACCTCCAACCACCCCCACTCTACCCGGTCATGCCATGAAATTCGTCGACGAAGCCACCATCAAGGTCAAAGCCGGGGACGGCGGCAACGGCTGCGTCAGCTTTCGCCGTGAAAAATACGTGCCCTTCGGCGGCCCCGACGGCGGGGACGGCGGGGACGGCGGCTCCGTCTACCTGGTGTCCAGCCACGACTTGAACACCCTGGCGGACTTCCGCTTCCAGCGTTTCTATGAGGCCCAACGGGGCGAAAACGGTCGCAGCCGCAACATGACCGGCCAGTCCGGCGCCGACCTGGAGGTCCCGGTACCCATCGGCACCCTGTGCTACGACGCGGAGACGGACGAACTCATCGGCGACATGGTGGAACACGGCCAGCGCCTGCTGGTGGCCCAGGGCGGCTTTCACGGCCTGGGCAATGCCCGTTACAAGAGCTCGGTGAACCGCGCCCCGCGCCAGTCCAAGCCCGGCACCCCCGGGGAACTGCGCCAGTTGCGCCTGGAATTGAAGGTGCTGGCGGACGTGGGCCTGCTGGGCCTGCCCAATGCGGGTAAATCGACCCTCATTTCCCAGGTTTCCGGCGCCCACCCCAAGGTGGCGGACTACCCCTTCACCACCCTGCATCCCAACCTGGGCGTGGTCCGGGTCGGTCCGCTGCAGAGCTTTGTCATGGCCGATATCCCCGGCCTCATCGAGGGTGCCGCGGAAGGGGCCGGCCTGGGCATCCAGTTCCTCAAGCACCTCTCCCGCAACCGGCTGCTGCTGCATCTGGTGGACATGGAGCCACCGAATCCGGAAGACTCCCCGGCCCGGGCAGTTCACATCATCGAGCACGAGATGGGACAGTACGATCCGGAACTGCTGGAACGCCCTCGCTGGCTGGTGATCAACAAGGTGGACCTCATCCCGGCCGAGGAGCGGAAGGCCCGCTGCCGGGCACTGGTGGAAGCACTGGAGTGGACCGGACCGGTGTTCCCCATCTCTGCGGCCACCGGCGAGGGCACCGAGGCCCTGGTACAACATGTCATGAGATACCTGGAAGAACATGGCACCGACACGTCAACAACTGGGTAAGGCCCGCCGCTGGGTCGTCAAGATCGGCTCGGCCCTGATCACCGATGAAGGCCGGGGCCTGGACCTGCCCGCCCTGGAAGACTGGGCCGAACAGGTGGCCCGACTGACCCAGGCCGGCCACGAGGTGGTGCTGGTGTCATCCGGCGCCGTGGCCGAAGGCATGAGTCGCCTGGGCTGGACCGAACGTCCCCACGCCCTGCATGAACTGCAGGCTGCCGCCGCCGTGGGCCAGATGGGTCTGGTGCAGGCCTATGAAAGCCGCTTCCAACGCCATGGCCTCCACGCCGCCCAGGTACTGCTCACCCACGAGGACCTGGCCGACCGACGCCGCTATCTCAATGCCCGCAGCACCCTGCGCACCCTGCTGCGCCTGGGGGCCATCCCGGTGGTCAATGAAAACGACACCGTAGCCACGGAAGAGATCCGCTTTGGTGACAACGACACCCTGGCGGCCCTGGTCTGCAACCTGGTGGAAGCCTCGCTGCTAGTGATCCTCACCGATCAACAGGGCCTGTTCGATCGTGACCCACGCACCCGCCCTGACGCCCAACTGGTCACCGAGGGCTTGGCCTCGGACCCGGAACTGCTCAAGCTGGTGGCCCCCACCTTCGGCCGCCTGGGCCGGGGCGGCATGGCCACCAAGCTCACCGCCGCCTCCCGCGCCGCCCGCTCCGGGACCCACACACTGATCACCTCCGGCCGCAATCCGGCGGTACTGGAGCGCATCGCCGCCGGCGAGGAACTGGGCACCCTACTGCGTCCCGACCGGGAACCCATGGCGGCCCGCAAGCAGTGGATTGCCGGACAGCTGGTCTCCAAGGGGGAACTGATCCTGGATGCCGGGGCGGCCCGAGTGATCCGCGAGGCCGGCCGCAGCCTGCTGCCGGTAGGGGTGACCCATGTAAAAGGCCGCTTCTCCCGGGGCGACGTGGTGACCTGCCTGGATCCGGACGGCCGGCCGGTGGCCAGAGGACTGGTGAACTATGCCGCGGACGAGGCCCGCCGGATCATGCGCCGCAAGGCGGAGGAGATCGAGTCCATCCTGGGGTATGTGGATGAGCCGGAACTGATCCACCGGGATAATCTGGTACTGGTCTAGCGACGGGGAGAAGGGAGCAAAAACAGGAAAGCCCGGCATTGCCGGGCTTTCCTGGTACATCAATCATCACGGCCGGGAAGTAGAACCCGACCCGCCGGTATTACATCTGGCGGATGCGGGTGTTCAGACGGCTCTTGTGGCGAGCGGCCTTGTTGGCGTGGATGATACCCTTGGTGACGGTCTTGTCGATCACCGGCACGGCGGCCTGGTAGGCGGATGCAGCACCGTCCTTGTCGCCGGCACGCACGGCCTTCAGCACCTTCTTCACGGCGGTGCGAAAGCGCGAACGCGTAGCCATGTTGCGCTGGCGATTGGTCTCGGCCTGGCGGGCACGCTTGCGAGCGGAGGCGATGTTAGCCAAGGTGAATCTCCTGAAAAATCGGGTCAGTTCCGGAAAAGGACGGGAGTTTGCATGGAATGCAAGGGGATGTCAACCACGGCGCATGCCGGGCGATGCCGGCGGGTATGGTACCGCAACGATGGCTGCCATGGGTACCGTCCCGATGATCGCACGCCGGATTGCCCGAAATATTGAACAACAACGCCCACAGAAGGCAAGCACCACCAGAGGAGCACACACCATGTCGCACCCAACGCAATCCCCGGCCACCGCACGCCTGCGCGCCACCACCCCGGCCTGGCTGCTGCTCGGCCTGCTGGCCGTCACCTTAGCGCTGCCGGCCTGGCAGGCCCACGCCGCCGAGCCGGAGGCCCGGGTAGTCTATCACGCCGACTTTGCCGATCCGCGCCGCTTCAGCGCCATGCTCACCAGCATCAATAACATGGTGGTGCATTATGAGAACCAGTTGACCGATCACGATATCCGCATCGTCTTCGTCGCCCACGGCATCCGCTTTCTCACCGACGCCCCCATGACCGGCACCCCCTTTGCCGAGGATGAGGCCCTGGCCGCCCAGCGGGAGAACCTGAAGGGACGGCTGGGGAGTCTGGTGGCGGTGCACGGGGTCAGGCTGGAGCTGTGCGACATCACCCGCGGCTCGGTGAATCTGGACCGCGATGCACTCCACGAGGGCGTCACCTTGGTGCCTTCCGGGGTGGTTCGCATCGCCGAGTTGCAGAACCGGGAGGGGTTTGCCTACATCAAAATCGAATGAGCTACGGATGCACCCCGCCCTTCGCGGGGTGCATCCCACACACCGGCGCCGTGATCCGGTATCGTATCGTCCCCGGTCCCACCCATCACCCGCCCCATGAGCCGACTCATCAAATCCACCGCCGTGGTCAGCGGCATGACCCTGATCTCCCGCCTGTTCGGCTACCTGCGGGACATGGTGCTGGCGGTGAACTTCGGCGCCAGCGGCGCCACCGACGCCTTTTTCGTCGCCTTTCGCATCCCCAATTTCCTGCGCCGCCTGTTCGCGGAAGGGGCCTTTTCCCAGGCGTTCGTGCCGGTGTTCGCGGAATACCGGGAAAAACGCGGCACGGCGGAACTCAAGGATCTGCTCAACCACGTCAGCGGCGCCCTCACCCTGGTGCTGTTCCTGGTCACCCTGCTGGGCGTACTGGCGGCCCCGCTCCTGATCAGTCTGTTCGCGCCGGGGTTTCACGGCGAAGACGGGCGCCATGCCCTGGCCTCGGAGATGCTGCGCATCACCTTCCCGTACCTGCTGTTCATTTCCCTGACCGCCATGGCCGGCGGCATCCTGAACAGTGTAGGGCGCTTCGCCGTGCCCGCCCTCACCCCTGTGTTCCTGAACCTCTCTCTCATCGCCGCCGCCATCTGGGGGGCGCCTCTGTTCGCGGAGCCGGTGGTGGCACTGGCCTGGGGGGTGTTCATCGCCGGGGCGGTGCAACTGGCCTTCCAGATCCCGTTCCTGATGCGTGTGGGCCTTTTGCCCCGACCGCGACTGAAACGGGCCCATGACGGGGTCCGGCGTATCGGCCGGCTCATGCTCCCCGCCATCTTCGGCACCTCGGTGGTGCAGATCAATCTGCTGGTGGACACCCTGATCGCTTCCTTCCTGGCAGCCGGCTCCATCACCTGGCTGTACTTCTCGGACCGGTTCGTGGAGTTGCCCCTGGCCCTGTTCGGCATCGCCATCGCCACGGTGATCCTGCCCCGTCTGTCCCGGGAGCATGCCGGCGAAGACCCCATGGCCTTCAGTCGCACCCTGGACTGGGCACTACGGCTGTCACTGCTCATCGCGATCCCCTGTGCCCTGGGCCTGATCCTGCTGGCGGCACCGATCCTGTCCAGCCTGATCCAGTACCAGGAATTCCTGGAGAGCGACACCCGCATGGCGGCCATGTCCCTGATGGCCTACGCTGCAGGCCTGCCGGCCTTCATCCTCATCAAGATCCTGGCCCCGGGCTATTTTTCCCGACAGGACACGAAGACACCGGTGAAGGTGGGCATCATTGCCATGTTGGCCAACATGGTTCTGAACCTGATCATCGTGGTGCCCTGGGTCTTCATGGATTGGCCGGGTCCCCATGCCGGCCTGGCCCTGGCCACGTCCCTGTCGGCCTACCTGAACGCCGCCCTGCTCTATCGGGGCCTGCGCCGGGACGGGGTGCTGCAGATCCTGCCGGGCTGGTCGGGGTTGTGGTGGCGGCTGATCCTGGCGACGGGACTGATGGCGGGGCTGCTACTGATGCTCACCCCGGAATCGTCTCAGTGGAGTGCCTGGATCGCCCGGGAACGGGTACTGATCTTGCTGGGTCTGATCGGCCTGGGCGCGGCCGCCTATGGCGGGGCACTGATCGCCACGGGGGTCAGACCCAGGGCCTTCCTGCTGAAATGACCCCCGCAAGCCTGTCAAAGCCCGGCCGCTCCTTAGTATACTCAGCCCTTTTGCGACCAACTCCCATGGAACTGATTCGCGGTGCCCACAACCTGAGGTCCCGCCACCGGGGCTCGGTGGTCACCATCGGCAATTTCGACGGTGTCCACCTAGGGCACCAGGCCGTGCTCGGGCAGCTGGCCGAGAAGGGGGCGGAACTGGGCCTACCCACCACAGTGGTGAGCTTTGAACCCCTGCCCCGGGAATACTTCATGGGGGGCAACGCCCCACCCCGGTTGCAGCGGTTTCGGGACAAGCTCCTGGCCATGCGCCGCTTCTCCGTGGACCGCCTGTTGTGCCTGCGCTTTAATGCCGCCCTGGCGCAGATGTCCCCGGAGGATTTCATCCGCATCCTGCTGGTGGAAAAACTGGGGGTGCGCTATCTGGTGGTGGGAGATGATTTCCGCTTCGGCAGAGACCGCAGCGGTGATTTCCAGACCCTGAAGGCCGCCGGCAGGCAGCATGACTTCGAGATGGCCCACATGCACACCTTCCACATCGACGGCGAGCGGGTCAGCAGCACGCGCATCCGCCACGCCCTGGGCCTGGGTCACATGACCGAGGCGGAAAAACTCCTGGGGCGCCCCTACCGCATCAACGGCCGAGTGGCCCACGGCGACAAGCGGGGCAGACCCCTGGGCTTTCCCACCGCCAACCTGCGCCTGGGACCAAGCCCCATGGCAGTGCGCGGGGTCTATGCGGTCGAGGTCTTCGGCCTGCCGGGGGAACCCCTGCAGGGGGTGGCCAATGCGGGCACCCGCCCCACTCTGGGCGGGATACAGAACCGACTGGAGGTCCACCTGTTCGACTTCGACGGGGACCTCTACGGCCGCCACCTTCACGTGGACCTGCTGCACCGCCTGCGGGACGAACAACGCTTTCCTTCACTGGAGGCCCTGCGCGAACAGATCACACTGGACGCGACACAGGCCCGGCAATTCTTCGCGGCCCCCACACCACCGGCGCCACGCGGGACCGACTGAGGTAATACGACATTGGCTGACTATAAAGATACCCTGAACCTGCCGCAGACCGACTTCCCCATGCGGGGCAACCTGGCCCAGCGGGAACCCAAGATGCTGGCCGACTGGCAGCAGCAGGATCTGTACCGGCAGATCCGCCGGGTCAGCGAGGGCCGTCCCCGCTTTGTCCTGGCAGACGGCCCGCCCTATGCCAACGGCGACATCCACATCGGCCACGCGGTCAACAAGATCCTCAAGGACATCATCGTCAAGAGCCGCACCCTGGCGGGCTTTGATGCCCCCTATGTCCCCGGCTGGGACTGCCACGGCCTGCCCATCGAACTGCAGGTGGAACGCAAGCTGGGCAAGGCCGCCCGCGGCGCCGATGCCGCCGGCTTCCGCCAGGCCTGCCGCACCTATGCCCATGAGCAGGTGGATCGCCAGCGGGAGGACTTCAAACGCCTGGGCGTGCTGGGCGACTGGGACAACCCCTACCTGACCATGGATTATCAGGTGGAAGCGGACATCATCCGCGCCCTGGGGACGATCATCGAACGCGGTCACCTGCTCAAGGGCGACAAGCCGGTGCACTGGTGTGTGGACTGCGGCTCTGCCCTGGCCGAGGCGGAAGTGGAATACGAGGACAAGACCTCTCCCGCCATCGACGTACGTTTCCGCACCCTGGACGACGAGGACGTCCTGCGACGTCTCAACGTGCTGGACGACACCGCGGCCGGCCCGGTCTCGGTGGTGATCTGGACCACCACCCCCTGGACCTTACCCGCCAACCAGGCGGTGGCCCTGCACCCGGAACTGGAATACGCCTTGGTGGCGGTCGACGGCGAACGCCTGCTGCTGGCCCGGGACCTGGTGGAAGCGGCCATGCAGCGCTACGGCTTCGAGGACTGGCGCATCGTGGGCCATGCCCGGGGCGCCCTGTTTGAGGGCATGCTGCTGCAACACCCCTTCTATGACCGTCAGGTACCGGTGATCCTGGGGGAACACGTCACTCTGGAAGCGGGGACCGGCGCCGTTCATACCGCGCCCGGCCATGGCCAGGACGACTACGTGGTGGGCAGCCGCTACGACCTGCCGGTGGACAACCCGGTGGGTGGTGACGGCCGTTTCCTGCCCGGTACCGAGCTGTTCGCCGGGGAAAGCGTGAACGAGGCCAACGGCCATATCCTCCAGGTACTGGAGGAGAGGGGCATGCTGGTGAAGATGGAGAAGATCCGCCACAGCTACCCCCATTGCTGGCGCCACAAGACCCCCATCATCTTCCGTGCCACCCCCCAGTGGTTCATCAGCATGGACAAGGCGGAACTGCGGGAAACCGCACTGACCGCCATCGACAAGGTGCGCTGGGTTCCCGACTGGGGCCGCGCCCGCATCGAGGGCATGGTGGCCAACCGCCCCGACTGGTGCATCTCCCGTCAGCGCAACTGGGGCGTGCCCATCCCCTTGTTCGTCAACAAGGAAACCGGCGCCCTGCACCCGGATACGCCCGCCCTCATTGAGGCCGTCGCCCAACGGGTGGAACAGGCAGGCATTGAGGCCTGGTTCAGCCTGGAGCCGCAGGAACTGCTGGGCGATGACGCGGACCGCTTCGACAAGCTGGGCGACACCCTGGACGTGTGGTTCGACTCCGGCGTCACCCATGCCACCGTCACCGAACGCCGGACCGGGCTGGGCCTGCCGGCGGACCTCTACCTGGAAGGCTCCGACCAGCACCGGGGCTGGTTCCAGTCCTCCCTGCTTACCGCCGTGGCCATGCGGGGCGAAGCCCCCTACAAGGCGGTGCTGACCCATGGCTTCACGGTGGATGCCCAGGGGCAGAAGATGTCCAAGTCCAAGGGCAACGTGGTGGCACCGCAGAAGGTGATGGACACCCTGGGGGCCGACATCCTGCGCCTGTGGGTGGCGGCCACCGACTACAGCGGCGAGATGGCGGTTTCCGACGAGATCCTCAAGCGTACCGCCGACGCCTACCGGCGCATGCGCAACACCGCCCGCTTCCTGCTGGCCAACCTCAACGGCTTTGATCCGGCCCAGGATCTGCTGCCCCCGGAACAGATGCTGCCGCTGGATCGTTGGGCGGTGGATCAGGCCCTCAAGGTGCAACAGCATGTGACCCAGGCCTACGAGCGTTACCAGTTCCACCAGATATACCAGCGGGTCCACAATTTCTGCTCGGTGGAGATGGGCAGCTTCTACCTGGACGTGATCAAGGACCGCCAGTACACCACCCAGGCGGACAGTCGCGCCCGCCGTTCGGCCCAGACCGCCATGTACCACGTGGTGGAAGCCATGACCCGCTGGCTGGCACCCATCCTGAGCTTCACCGCCGAGGAGATCTGGCACCACATCCCCGGGGAGCGTCCGGCCTCGGTGCTGCTCACCACCTGGTATGAACATCTCTCCCCGCTGCCGGAGGACGGCCCCTTGAGCGCCGCCGACTGGCACCGGGTACTGGAAGTGCGTCAGCTCGTCAGCCGGGAACTGGAAAAGCTGCGGGCCGACGGCAGCATCGGTGCCTCCCTGGACGCCGAGGTGGACCTGTACTGTGACGGTCCCCTGGGGGAGATCCTGTCCCGCCTGGGTGATGAACTTCGGTTCGTGCTGATCACCTCCTATGCCCGGGTGCAGGGCCGCAGCCAGGCCTCGACGGACGCCGTAACGACCACCCTCCCGGAGGGCGATGTCCTGGCCATCCGGGTATCCCGATGCGAACATCCCAAGTGCCCCCGCTGCTGGCATCACCGGGCGGATGTGGGCGCCGATGCCGGGCACCCCGAACTGTGCGGACGCTGCGTGGAGAATGTCGCGGGCACGGGGGAGCAACGGGCCTTTGCCTGATCGACACACCGCCCTCACCCCATCCCCTCTCCCTTGGCGGGAGAGGGGCGCCAACAGAAAACGGAAAAAAACATGATCAAATGGCTATGGCTCTCCTTCGCCGTGATCGTCCTGGACCAGATCACCAAGCGGATCGCGGAATACCAGCTGGTGCAGTTCGCCCCCATGGAGATTCTGCCGTTTTTGAACTTCACCCTGGTCTACAATCAGGGGGCGGCCTTCAGCTTCCTCAGTGACGCCGGCGGCTGGCAGCGCTGGTTCTTCACCCTCCTCGCCATCGGCGTGAGCATCATTCTGGTGTGGTGGATGGCCAAGCTCCAACGGGAAGAGGCCGGCACCGCGGCGGGTCTGGCGCTGATCGTCGGCGGCGCCATCGGCAATGTCATCGACCGGATCTGGCATGGCCACGTGATCGACTTCATCGACATGCACTATGCCGGCTACCACTGGCCCGTGTTCAACATCGCCGACAGCGCCATCACCGTGGGCGCCGTCTGGCTGATTGCCGCCAACCTGCTGCAGGGGGCCAACCCCCCGCCCAAGGCCTCATGATCCGCCCCGGCAGCCGGGTCCGCATGCATTTCCGCCTGTGCCTGGAAGACGGCGCGGTGGCGGACGATACCCGCACGGACGGGGGCGAGCCGGTCACCTTCACCGTGGGCACGGGTGAACTCCTGCCGGGCCTGGAGGCCGTGGTCATGGGCCTTGCCGCCGGTGACCATCGCACGGTCACCCTGCCCCCGGAACAAGCCTACGGCTTTGCCTCGCCTCGGGCAGTGCAGACCTTGGACCGTGACGATTTCCCCCCGGACCTGCCCCTCAAAGAAGGCTTGGTGCTGGGTTTCGATACCCCCACCGGGGAGCAGATCCCGGGGCTGATCCGCGAGCTGCGGGAAGACGGCGTGACGGTGGACTTCAATCACCCCCTGGCGGGACAAACCGTGACAGTGACGGTGGAGATCCTGGCCGTGGACACAAAATAGCCCCGCCCACAGAGGAAATGGGGTCATTCGAAGCCGATGGGCAACTGTTGTACACTCGACCCCCGCCAACACACAGCCATCGGGCCTGACCATGCACATCCTCCTCGCCAATCCTCGCGGATTCTGCGCCGGCGTCGACCGGGCCATCGAGATCGTCGAACGGGCACTGGATCTGTTCGGCACCCCTATCTACGTCCGTCACGAAGTGGTCCATAACCGCTACGTGGTCAACGAGCTGCGGGAAAAGGGTGCCATCTTCGTCGAAGAGCTGGACCAGGTCCCGGATGGGGCCACCGTCATCTTCAGCGCCCATGGCGTGCCGCGCACCGTCCGCGACGAGGCCCGTCGCCGGGGCCTGCGGGTCTTCGACGCCACCTGCCCGCTGGTGACCAAGGTCCACATGCAGGTGGCCCGCCACGCCGCCCGAGGCGAAGAAGTGGTACTCATCGGCCATGCCGGTCATCCCGAGGTGGACGGCACCCTGGGCCAGTATGACCGCAGCCAGGGCGGCGAGATCTATCTGGTGGAAAACGTCGAGGCCGCCTCCCGGCTGGACGTGAAACACCCCGAAACCCTGGCCTACGTGACCCAGACCACCCTGTCCATGGACGACACCCAGGGCATCGTGGACGCCCTGCGGGCGCGCTTTCCCCACATCCAGGGCCAGCGCCGGGACGACATCTGCTACGCCACCCAGAACCGGCAGGACGCCATCAAGGTCCTGGCCGCCGAATGCGACCTGATCCTGGTGGTGGGTTCTCCCAACAGTTCCAACTCCAACCGGCTGCGGGAGATCGCCGAAAAGCTGGGGGTGGAGGCCTACCTGATCGACGGTGCCGAAGACATCCGGCCCCAATGGCTGGAAGGTCGCCGGCGGGTCGGCGTCAGCGCCGGCGCTTCAGCGCCGGAACTGCTGGTGCAACAGGTGCTGGACCACCTGCGGCCCCTGGGCGTGGACACCATCGTGGAACACCAGGGACGCCCGGAAAAGGTGACCTTCTCCCTGCCCAAGGAACTGCGGACCCAGGCAGGCTGACCCCCTTCACGTCCTGATCCGGCCCGGTCTGTACGGCTGCTTTGCCACACCCTTGAAGAAATCTCTGCGGTTAAAAAAAAGCGGGCGCCGATGGCGCCCGCAGTCATCTCACTCACACTTCAAAAGAGGCGTTTACTTGCGTCCTGCGGTGAACTCCGGATAGGCCTCCAGGCCGCATTCGGCGATGTCCACGCCCTTCAGTTCATCCTCTTCGCTGACACGGATACCCATGGTGTACTTGAGGATCAGCCAGAAGATAATGCTCATGATGAAGACGAAGGTGAAGATGGACAGGATACCCACCAGCTGAGCCACGAAGCTGGCGTCCGGGTTGGACAGCAGCACCGCGAACACACCCCAGATACCCGCCGTACCGTGAGCGGAGATGGCGCCGGCCGGATCGTCGATCCGGATCTTGTCCAGCAGCACGATGGAGAACACCACCAGCACGCCACCGATGAAGCCGATGGTGGTGGCCAGCAACGGATGGGGCATCAGCGGTTCCGCCGTGATGGCCACCAGGCCGGCCAGGGCGCCGTTCAGCCCCATGGTGAGGTCGGTCTTGCCGAACAACAGGCGGGAGGTGATCAGGGCCGCTACCACACCGCCGGCGGCGGAGAGGTTGGTGTTGGTGAAGACGCGGGCCACGGCATTGGCGGATTCTACATCGGATATCTTCAGCTCGGAGCCGCCGTTGAAGCCGAACCAACCCAGCCAGAGGATGAAGATACCCAGGGTGGCCAGGGGCATGTTGGCACCCGGCAGGGCGTTGATCTGCCCCTTGGGACCGTACTTGCCCTTACGTGCGCCAAGCAGCAGGACACCGGCCAAGGCCGCCACCGCACCGGTCATGTGCACGATGCCGGAACCGGCATAGTCCAGGTAACCCAGCTCACTCAGGAAGCCGCCGCCCCAGCTCCAGAAACCCTGGAAGGGGTAGATGAAACCAGTGAGGACCACGGCGAAGATGAGGAATGCCCAAAGCTTCATGCGCTCGGCCACGGCACCGGAGACGATGGACATGGCGGTAGCGACGAAGACCACCTGGAAGAAGAAGTCCGACAGGTTGGAGTAGTAGATCTCGCCGTCGCTCAGCAACACTTCCTCAACGGAGTTATCCACACTGCTCAGCAGCGGCATGAAGCTCGGGATGAGGGAGTTGAAGCCGTCCCCGTACATGATGTTGTAGCCGATCAGCATGTACATGATGCAGGCGATGGAATACAGCGCGATGTTCTTGGTAAGAATCTCCACGGTGCTCTTGGAGCGGACCAGGCCGGCCTCCAGCATCGTGAACCCTGCGGCCATCCACATGACCAGCGCGCCGGATACGAGGAAATAGAACGTATCCAGGGCGTATGCAATTTCTATGACTTGGCTTTCCACGGTATGTCCCCCGCCGACAGTGGTCGGCTTATGGTTTTACAGTGCGTCGGAACCGGTCTCTCCGGTACGGATGCGAATGGCCTGCTCCAGCGGGAAGACGAAGATCTTGCCGTCCCCGATCTTGCCCGTATTGGCCGACTTGCTGATGGCCTCGATGACCTGGTCCACCAGGGCAGTGTCGACGGCCACTTCCAGCTTGACCTTGGGCAGGAAATCCACCACGTACTCGGCCCCCCGATACAGTTCCGTGTGACCCTTCTGGCGCCCGAAGCCCTTGACCTCCGTGACGGTGATGCCCTGCACCCCGATCTCGGAGAGCGCCTCGCGCACGTCGTCCAGCTTGAACGGCTTGATGATGGCAGTGACTAGTTTCATGTCGGGTGCTCCCGGGAAACGGCCCGCGTCCGGCAGGCCGTGTCCTGATGTGATTGAGAGATTCCTGGTTCTCAGAAGCTCATGACGAAGGAGACGTTGAAGCGCGGGTCGTCAATATTTCCACCGTTGTCATC
Source organism: Ectothiorhodospira lacustris (assembly GCF_022227785.1). Taxonomy (NCBI): domain Bacteria; kingdom Pseudomonadati; phylum Pseudomonadota; class Gammaproteobacteria; order Chromatiales; family Ectothiorhodospiraceae; genus Ectothiorhodospira; species Ectothiorhodospira lacustris. The sequence continues at coordinate 22,283 of NZ_JAJNQM010000055.1, forward strand.
AATGTCGTTCTGGGTGTAGGCGAAGGTGAAGTCACCCATGGAGGTAGCCTTGGTCAGGTAGAGGGACCACCAGGTGTAATCGTCCCAGTCACTCTGATCCCAGGCGACATGACCCACGGTAGCGCCCAGGGTCATGTCGGTCATGACGTCAAAGGCGTAACCCAGCTCATAGAAGATCGTGCCTTCAAAGTCACTGTCGTCGGCATTGGTCAGGTAGTTGATCATGCCGTACAGCCCCATGTAATCCAGGGCGCCGTAGATCTCGCCCAGATCGGCGTCATCCAGGCTGGGATAGGCATAGTAGATGTAGCCCACGTCGAACCCGACGCCGGAGGCACCGATTTCACCGGCGACACCGAAATAGGCGTCGATCTCGTAGCCGGCACCACTGTTACCATCGTCATCCTCGCCAAAGTCCACATTGGAGGCCCAGGTACCGATGTAGAAACCGCCTTCATGTTCGAAGTCCAGCCCACCCTGGACTGCCGCCTGATCGTCGGTCTGGGTCACACCACGGAACAGATAGTTGCTGGTGAAGCCGATGTTGGCGCTGATCTCGGCGGAAGCCGTGGACGTCACCAGTCCACCGGCCAGCAGGGCGGCGGTCACGGCGCTGGTAATGGCGGCCTTCTTGAACGTGCTGTGCATGTGTCGATCTCCTGAGCTAATGGTTTTTGCTGTGGTTGAAAAAGTGCTTCAACGGAGCAATAGCAGGGAGCGTGCCAGTTTTTTTTATCCTTTATTTCAAGAGATTGGAAACACACGAAAATAATCGCCCCAGGCAGACGCGCCGTTTTGGGCAAATGCACCCCATGGACGCACCAAAATGGGGCGAACCCCCGCCACTCCCCCATCCCTGCCGAGACGACTAGAATGGGGATCAACACACGCAAGACCACGGAGGTAACCGCCATGATCGACAGCAAGACCCTGGATGAGATGGCACGCAAGCTGAGCGGCATGATGCCCGAGTCGGTGCAGCACGTTCAGTCGGATATCGAGAAGAACCTGAAGGCCGGTCTGTCCGGCGCCCTCCAGCGCATGGATCTGGTGACCCGGGAAGAATTCGAGGTTCAGGCCGCCCTGCTGGAGCGCACCCGCGAGCGCCTCTCCGCCATGGAGGCCAGAGTCAAGGCCCTGGAGAAGGAATTCCTGGTCCCCCGCACCCGGGGGGACGACAA
>NZ_JAJNQM010000056.1:0-23386 GCF_022227785.1 Ectothiorhodospira lacustris
GCCTTTCCGTGGCATCTCCCCGGTCCCGACGGGCAGCCCCTGCAGCTGAACTTCGACCTGATCCGGGCGCTGCTGGGGCCGGCCTTTGCCATTGCCATGCTGGGGGCGATCGAATCCCTGCTCTGTGCCGTGGTGGCGGATGGGCTGAGCCGGACCCGCCATGATCCCAACTCGGAACTGATCGGTCAGGGGCTGGGCAACGTGGTGGCTCCCTTCTTCGGCGGCATCACCGCCACCGGCGCCATCGCCCGGACCGCCACCAACATCCGCAGCGGGGCTCGATCCCCCATTGCCGCCGTGGTCCATGCCCTGGTGGTGCTGATTGCGGTGGTGGGCCTGGCCGGGGTGCTGGGCCATGTCCCCATGGCGGCCCTGGCCGCGTTGCTGTTCGTGGTGGCCTGGAACATGGGCGAGGCACATTTGTTTGTCCGCACGGTCCGCTCTGCCCCCGGTCCCGACGTGGCCATCCTGCTGATCTGCTTCGGCCTGACGGTGCTGTTCGACATGGTGCTGGCGGTGGCCGTGGGCATGGGGCTGGCGGCGGCCCTGTTCATTCACCGCATGTCCCTGCTCACCCACTCCGACCGGGTGCAGACGGACCGTCATCCGGATACCCGCTCGCTGCCGGCGGCGGTGGCCCTTTATGACGTGAACGGCCCCCTGTTCTTCGGCGCCGCGGAGAAGGCCATGTCTTCCCTGCGAGTGGTGGACCCCGGCGTGAAGGTGGTCATGCTGGACATGCAGGATGTCCCCAGCATGGACGGCACTGCCCTGGTGGCCCTGCAGAGCCTGATTGCCGACCTGCGTCAGAAGGGGATCGCGCTCATTTTCGTGGGCATGAAGGCCCGGCTGATCGTCAAGCTGCGCCGGGCCGGGGTGCGCAAGGAGGCGGGGCGCCTGACCTATGTGACGGACATGGAGGAGGGCGCCAGGGTGGCCCGGCGTTGGCTCGCATGAGGATCGTGGAATGATCCTCATGCGAGCGACTATTCTAAGAAGGACACCCCGTAGGGGCCAACCGCAGCCCCCGGCATGGCGCGCATTTGCAATAGGACAAGAGAAATTATGAGCCGATACGTCTATCCGGACCTCGCCGCACTGTCCATCCAGGACCGTGAGCCCATGATGTCGGCCTGTCGCATGGACGAAGCGGAGGCGATGAAGGCCCTGCTGCCCCGTGCCGAGCTGGAGGCAGAGGCGGCGACCCGGGTGCGCTTCCTGGCCCGGGGGCTGGTGCGGGGCATGATCAAGGCCCAGGAACGACAGTCCGGCATCGGCGCCCTGCTGCATGAATATGACCTCTCATCGGAAGAGGGTATTGCTCTCATGTGCCTGGCCGAGGCCTTGTTGCGAGTACCGGACAAGGCCACCGCGGACCAGTTGATCCAGGACAAGCTCTCCGCCGCCCACTGGGATGCCCACCTGGGTAAGGGCCAGCCCTTTTTCGTCAATGTCGCCACCTGGGGGCTATGGATCAGTGAACGCATCATCGATACGGAAGACCGCCGCCACTGGCTGGGGGGGGCGGTTCACCGTCTGCTGGCGCGGGCCGGTGCCCCGTTGGTCCGCTCCGCGGTGCGTCGTGCCATGGTCATGCTGGGGGATGCCTTCGTGTTGGGACGCACCATCGACGAGGCGATGAAACGGGCGCGTCCCCAGGAGCAGGCGGGTTACTGCTATTCCTATGACATGCTCGGGGAGTCGGCCCGCACCGAGGAGGATGCCCGGCGTTACTTCGAGGCCTATCGGCATGCCGTTCATCGCATCGGTGATGGGGTGGATCTGCGCGTACCGTTGCGGGAGCGGCCGGGCATTTCGGTGAAACTCTCCGCCCTGGATGCCCGCTATGAGCCCGGCCATGAAAGCCGCCTGCAGGGTCGGCTCATGCCGCGCATCCTGGAACTGTGCCGGCTGGCACGGGATCAGGGCATCCCGCTTTGCATCGATGCCGAGGAATCCTGGCGCCTGGACCTATCTCTGGACGTGATGGAGATCCTGATCGCTGATTCGGATCTCAATGCCTGGGACGGCCTGGGTATGGCCGTACAGGCCTATCAGAAACGGGCCTGGGCTCAGCTGGGTTGGCTGGAGCAGCAGGCCGCCCGGCATCGCCGTATCGTCATGGTACGCTTGGTGAAGGGGGCCTACTGGGACACGGAGATCAAGGACAGCCAGCAGCAGGGATTGTCCGATTACCCGGTATTTACCCGCAAGGCGGCCACCGACGTGTCCTACCTGGCCTGTGCCCGCCGCCTGCTCCATGACAGCCCGCATCTCTACCCCCAGTTCGCCACCCACAATGCCCAGACGGTGGCGGCGGTGATGGAAATGGCCGGCAACAAGGCCTATGAATTTCAGCGCCTCCATGGCATGGGGGAGGGGCTTTACGGGCAACTGGTGGAGCGGTCCGATTCGGGCCGCCTCCATTGCCGGATCTATGCCCCAGTGGGCAGTCACGAGACCCTGCTGCCCTACCTGGTGCGCCGCATGCTGGAAAACGGGGCCAATACCTCCTTTGTCCATCGTCTGCACGAGGAACACCTGGAGCAGCTCATCACCGATCCGGTAACGACCCTCAAGGGCTACAGTACCTGGCGCCACCCCCGCATCCCGCTGCCCGCCGCCCTTTACGCCCCCGCCAGGCGCAACAGCCGCGGCCTGGACTTCGCCCATCGCAAGACCCTGCACCAGCTGGCGGCAGACATGAACAGGATCGGGGCGCGTGCCCCCTGGAACGGCGGTCCCGTCTGCCGCGGGCGGCTCCGGACCGGCCACGGGCAAGGGGTATACGCACCCTCCGACCGCGGGCGGGAAATCGGTCGTATCACCTTTGCCAATGACGAGGACCTGGAGACGGCCCTGGCGGCCGCTCACCAGGCCTGGACGGCCTGGGATGAACGCCCGCCGGCCCAGCGGGCGGCGATCCTGGACCAAGTGGCCGACCTGCTGGAGCAGCACACGACGGAGCTCATGGTCCTGTGCGTGGAAGAGACGGGCAAGACCCTGCGGGACGCCCAGGCCGAGGTGCGCGAGGCGGTGGATTTCTGTCGCTATTATGCCGCCCAGGTCCGGGAGCGGTTCATACGGCCCCTGTCCCTGCCAGGGATCACCGGGGAGTGCAATGAGCTCACCCTGCGGGGCCGAGGGGTGTTTCTGTGCATCAGCCCCTGGAATTTCCCGCTGGCCATCTTCACCGGCCAGGTGACGGCCGCCCTGGGGGCGGGCAATGCGGTGATCGCCAAGCCCGCGGAACAGGCCGGCCTGGTGGCGGTACGGGCCACCCAGCTCATGCACCAGGCCGGTGTCCCCTCCGCAGTCCTGCACTGTCTGCCCGGCCGGGGAGAGGAGATTGGTCCCAAACTGGTGGCTGATGCGCGTATCAGCGGTGTAGCCTTCACCGGCTCCACCGCGACCGCCCGCCTGATTCACCGGGGGTTGGCCGCCCGGGAGGATGGTCCCATCGTGCCCCTGATCGCGGAAACCGGCGGCATCAATGCCATGGTGGTGGACGCTACCGCTCTGCATGAACAGGTGGTCATGGATATCCTGCGCTCGGCGTTCTTCAGCGCCGGCCAGCGCTGTTCGGCGCTGCGGGTGCTGTGTGTCCAGGAATCGGTGGCGGATGCCTTGCTGGAGATGCTCCAGGGGGCCATGGATACCCTGGTGGTGGGAGACCCTCACTGGCTTTCCACCGATGTGGGGCCGGTGATCGATGACCGGGCACTGGCGGCCCTGCAGGCCCATGATGAGGAGATGAGGCGCAAGGATCGCCTGCTCCACCGTGCCCACCTGTCGGGCGGCTGCGAGCGGGGCAGTTTCATGCTCCCGAGCCTGTATCAACTGGACCGGCTGGATGAGTTGCCGGGGGAAGTGTTCGGGCCCATGCTGCATGTGCTGCGCTGGCGTACTGGTGAACTGGACGGGTTGATACGGCAGATCAATGCCACCGGGTATGGTCTGACACTGGGGATCCATAGCCGGATCGATGCCGTTGCCCACCAGCTGGCCCGCAAGGTGCGGACAGGCAATGCCTATGTGAACCGGGACATGGTGGGCGCGGTGGTGGGCAGTCAGCCCTTCGGCGGCGAAGGACTGTCAGGGACCGGTTTCAAGGCCGGAGGTCCCCACTACCTGCTGCGTTTTGCCACCGAGCGGGTGCTGACGGTGAACACCGCGGCGGCCGGCGGTAATGCCGTCCTGCTGGTGATGGGGGAGGAGCGAGATACCGGACGCGGCAAGGGGAGAATCTGACCGGCATCAAGTGAGTCGTGCAGTTGCCGTCTGCATCCCCTGTGGGAGTCGGCCTTGCCGGCGAAAGCGGTGTTTCCGGTGGTGCCGCTGTTCGCGGGCAGGCCCGCTCCCACAAGGCAGAGTTCCCGTGAAGCAGTATCAGGAAGAAGTGTTGCTGCCGGAGGCTGAGGTGCTCTTCTTGGCACGGGGACGGCGCGTGCGGGGCCTGGGTTTGGGTGCCGGCGCTTCCTCCTCGTCCTCGTCATCGTCCAGTTCCGCCTCAATCACCCGGCCTCGGGCGGAAGTGCCGGCGCTTCTCTGGGCACCGCTGCTCTCCGCCGGCCAAAAACCGCTGCGGGCACGGTTGATCCAGCCATTGATATGATCTTCGATCATATCCTGGGTATCCTGAGGCAGGTCGCGGAAGATCAGGGTGGCTGCCACCACGATCACGAGTATGCCACCGAGGAAGGTGAGCAATGGCTGGAAGAAGACGATGGCCACGAAGGCCGCCGCAGCGATCAGGATCATACGTGTTCTGGCAGGCATGGTCTCTCCAGGAGTCAATGGGATCAGTCGGATTTCAGGTGTCGACAGCGAGTTTGCCAAAGGTCGGTACCCGAATATAAAAACACTATATAGTGTGCATGAATTGCGGCCCTGTTCCTAGTTTCGGGTGGTTGCACACGCGCCGGCATCCATGCGCTTCTTGACCCCAAGGCCCTGTTCCGCGGCAATGATGATGTCCATGCCCACAAGACGACAGCAAATCGTGGCAGTGATTGTCCTGCCCACGATCCTGGCGTTGGTCCTGATGGGACTGGTGCTGCGCACCACCATGGACGAATGGGCGGTCCAGCGCTGGTCGTCCGATCATGCCGCGCTGGCCACGGGACTGGCCCGATTGATCGACGAGGACATCCAGCGGGCTTCCGCGCTCCTGGAGCTGGCGGCCCAGGCGCCGGAGCTGGGCGAGCTATGGCCTGATCCACTGCCCACCGGTCAATATGCCCATGTGCCGCCATCGGCCCAGGACCAATGGCTGGAGCGGCTGTATCGGCACGGCGGGTTTTCGGTGGTGTTCATCCTCACACCGGAAGGGGACTTTCATCGGCTGTATCCCTGGCCCATCCCCCTGCAACGCAGCAACCTGGCCGACCGGGATTACTTTCGTGATACGGCGCAAACCGGCCGGCAGGTGGTCTCCGACAGCTTTCTGGGGTCCGATGGCCTGCGGGCGGTGACCATCAATACGCCCGTCAAGGGACCCGATGGGCGGATTCGCCTGCATCTGGGCGGGGTGCTGCACCTTCAGCATCTTTCCCAGTTGCTGACGCCGGAAAGGATTGCGCCATTTGCCGTGGCCACGGTGCTGGATCGTCAGGGCCTGCCCATTGCCGATACCCGGTTCGGTTGGCTGGAAGGGGAGTCGCCGCAGCCTCCGGCGGATCATCCTTTCCTGACTCTGTCTCCGTTCACCGATGATCCATCCATGCACCATCGTCCCGATGCCGCGGACTGGCTGCACTTTGAGACCATGCTGGACCTGGGCTGGCAGCTGCATCTGTTTCAGACCAGGGACCATGTGCGCAGGGACATCGCGCCGCAGATCCTGCGCACCACGGCGTTGGCCTCCTTACTGGTGATTCTGCCCAGTCTGGTGGGGTTGGTCATGGCCATGCGCCTGGGGCGGCGCTGGCAAAGGGCGGAGGGGGCCTTGCGTGATGCCAACGCACAGCTCGAATCCAGGGTCATGCAACGAACCGAACAACTGCACCGCTCGGAAGTCCGTTACCGGGCGCTGTATGAATCCACGCCCGATGCGGTGTTCATTCTCCATGACGGCATCGTCGTCGAGTGCAACCCGGCCATGCTGCATCTGTTCGGGGCACGGGAGACGGACCAGATCATCGGCCGGTCCCTGCAAGCCCTCTCCCCCGAATATCAGCCCGACGGAGAGTCCTCCGAGGTGTCGACCCGTTACCGTGTCCATCAGGCGCTGGAGCAGGGGCATGTGGGGTTCGAGTGGACTCATCGTCGGCTGGACGACGGCACCGAGTTTGTGGGGGATGTTCTGCTCAATCGCCTGGAAATCGGCGATCAATCCCTGCTGCAGGCAACGGTCCGGGACATCACCGAGCGCAAGCGCATCGAGGCCCAGCTGATCCTGGCGGCCAGTGTGTTCGAACATGCCCGGGAGGGCATTCTCATCACCGACGGTAACGCCCGTATCATGGATGTGAACCGGATGTTCTGCGACATCACCGGCCATGCCCGGCAGGACGTGATCGGCCTCAATCCCTCCCTGCTCAAGTCCGGCGTACACGATGTGTCCTTTTACCGAAAGATGTGGAATACCCTGACCACTCAGGGCTGCTGGCACGGAGAGATCTGCAATCAACGCAAGGATGGCAGCCTGTTCATGGGGCTGATTACCATCAGCGCCGTGCAGGATGACAAGACGGGGCAGACGAGGAACTATGTCGGTATCTTTTCCGACATTACCCAGCAAAAGGAGAATCAGCGGCGTCTGGAACACCTGGCCCACTATGATCCGGTCACCGACCTGCCCAATCGGGTACTGCTTTCGGACCGACTGCAGCAGTACATGGCCCGCGCCCGCCGTACCGGCGATCCTTTTACGCTGGCCTATATCGATCTGGATGGTTTCAAGAGCATCAATGACCGCTACGGCCATGAATTGGGGGATCACCTGCTGCGTGCAGTGGCCGGTCATATCCAGACTATCATGCGCGAGGGCGATACTCTGGCCCGCCTGGGGGGAGACGAATTTGTCGCCGTGCTGGAAACCGAGGATCTGAATCGTGCCGGACAGCAGCCGCTGATGGATCGTCTGCTGGCGGCCATCGCCAAACCCGTCGCTGTGGACGGCTGCTTGCTCAAGGTGACGGGCAGTGTTGGGCTGACCACCTATCCCCAGGTCGATGAAGTGGATCCGGATCAGCTGATCCGGCAGGCGGATCAGGCCATGTATCAGGCCAAGCTGGCGGGCAAAAACCGGTGCCATGTCTTCGATGCCGAGCAGGACAAGACCCTGCGCGGGCTGCACGAAACCCACGATCGCATTGCCCTTGGCATCATCCGGGACGAGTTCGTACTGTATTACCAGCCCAAGGTGAACATGCGCACCGGTGAGATCCTGGGAGTGGAAGCCCTGGTCCGCTGGCAGCACCCGCAACGAGGGCTGCTGCAACCCTTCGTGTTTCTGTCCGTGATCGAAAATCATCCGCTGGAGGCCCGGCTCGGGCGGTGGGTGCTGGATGCCGCGCTGGTCCAGGTGGAATGCTGGCGGCAACAGGGCATTGAGCTGACGGTGAGCGTCAACGTCTCGCCCTACCATCTGCAGCATCCCGATTTCGTCAAGGACCTGAAGGCGTTGCTGGCGGATCATCCCCAGGCACCCCCCCATCTGCTGGAGCTGGAAGTGCTGGAAACCAGCGCCCTGACGGATATGGGGCACGTCTCCCAGGCGATCGGGGCCTGCGTGGCGCTGGGTATTCAGTTTGCGCTGGACGATTTCGGTACCGGCTATTCATCCCTGACCTATCTCAAGCGGGTGCCGGCGGATGTGGTGAAGATCGACCAGAGTTTCGTGCGCGACATGCTCCACGATACCGATGACCTGGCCATTCTGGAGGGTATCCTCGGTCTGGCCCAGGCATTCAAGCGCACGCCGATCGCTGAAGGTGTGGAATCGGAGGCCCACGGGGAGCTTCTGCTGCAGCTGGGTTGCGAGCTGGGACAGGGATACTGCATCGCCCGACCCATGCCCGCGACCCGGGTGGTCGACTGGATACGCCGGTGGCGGCCACCGTCGGTATGGCGGGCCGCTGTGCCACTGGTGGGAGACCTGCGTCTGGTGGTCTATGCCATGGTGGAGCATCGGGCCTGGATCATGGCGCTGGAAGACATGCTGGAGGGCCACCGTGCCGTGCCGGACCCGGCGGAGCTGGATGTCTGTTTTTTCTGTCGCTGGCTGGATGAAATGGATCCGCGCGGGCCCGAAGCATTGGATACGCCGCTGGCGGCGGCGCGGATCATGCACGATGAGATTCATCGGCTGGCACGGGACATGGTGTCGGCCCCGAACCCGGAGACCTCGCGGGCCACCTATGGGGTCCTGGTGAGAAAGAGCAAAGCCATGCTCTCGCATCTGTCTGCGTTCCTGCGCGGCAATCCCTGAATTCACCATGCAGGCCCCCAACCCGGTGCCGGGGGCCTGTAGAGGCTAGGCCGGCAGCCCCGCCTCCCTGAGTACCTGCGCAATCTGTTCCAGTGACTCCGGATTGGCCAGCGCGCTGGTGTTCTCACTCATGGATGCCTTTTGGAGCATCCTTGCTACCGCCAGTTCCACCTTCTTGCCGCTGCGGGTGTAGGGGATCTGGGGCACGCCCAGGATCCGCGCCGGAACGTGCCGGGGGCTGGCGCTGGAGCGGATACGGGTGCGAATGGTCCGCTCCAGTTCCGCCGTCAGGATCTGGTCCGCGGCCATGACCACGAACAGGATGACCTGCACGTCTCCCTCCTGATCCGGCGCCCCCACCACCAGACTGTCCAGTATTTCCGGGATGGTCTCCACCTGACGGTAGATCTCCGCCGTGCCGATCCGGACCCCGCCGGGGTTGAGGGTGGCATCGGAGCGGCCGTGAATGATGGCGCCGCCGTGGGCGGTGAACTGGATGAAGTCCCCGTGGGCCCAGACACCGGGGAACTGCTCGAAATAGGCGCCCCGGTAACGACTGCCGTCGGGATCGTTCCAGAATCCCACCGGCATGCAGGGCAGGGGCTTGAGGCAGACCAGCTCCCCCCGTTCCGGGCCGGCATCACTGCCGTCCGGGAGAAAGGCATGGGCATCCACTCCCAGTTGCGCGCACTGGATCTCGCCCCGGCGCACCGGCAGCAGGGGGTTGCCGCCCACAAAGCAGCCGCAAATATCCGTGCCGCCGGAGATGGAAGCCAGCATCAAATCCTTCTTGACACCGTGGTAGACCCAGTCGAAGTCCTCTGCCGACAGGGGGGAGCCGGTGGAGAAGATCACCCGCAAGGCGGACAGATCGTGGCTCCTGCCGGGAGTGAGTTCCAGCTTGCGGCAGTTGCCCAGGAATCTGGCGCTGGTGCCGAAGTGGGTGACGCCTTCCTCGGCCACCAGATCCCACAGCCGGTTCATGTCGGGGTGGCCGGGTGAGCCGTCGAACAGCACCAGCCTGGCGCCGGTCAACAGGCCGGAGGCGAGCCAGTTCCACATCATCCAGCCGGTGGTGGTGAAATAGAAAAAACAGTCATCGGGGCCGATGTCCCCGTGCAGCAGCAGTTCCTTGCTGTGATTGAGCAGCATCCCGGCGGCACCGTGCACGATGCATTTGGGCACGCCGGTGGTGCCGGATGAATACAGGATATAGACCGGCTGATCAGACGGTCCCTGCACGAACACCGGCTCGGCGTCGGCATGGACGGCCATGATCTCCTCCCAACTCAGGAAGCGGGCATCCTCCGGATGGCCCAACTCCGACACGATGGGCAGGGAAATCACGCCGGCCAGGGTCGGCAACCCCGCGGCTAGGTCCAGGTTCTGTTGCCTGCGATCAAAGCACTTGCCGTTGTAACGGTAGCCATTGGCGGCCAGGAGCACCTTGGGTTCGATCTGGCCGAAGCGATCCAGGATGGCCGCAGTACCGAAGTCGGGGGAAGCGGAACTCCAGATCGCCCCCATGCCGGTGGCCGCCAGCATCCCCACCAGAGACTCATGGGTATTGGCGACCACGCCGGCAACCCGGTCCCCCGGTTCGACCCCCAGGGATCTCAGGCCTGCCTGCAGGGCGGCCACCCGTGCCAGCAGTCCGGCCCGGCTCAGCCGCAGAGGCGAGCGGGATTCGCTGACCTCGGTGATCGCTTCCCGGTCATCCGGCTGGTCGATGACGTGGCGCAACAGGTTTTCGGCAAAATTCAGCCGTGCCCCCGGAAACCAGCGGGTGCCGGGCATGGCCGGGTGCTCAAGGACGCTCTTGTAAGGTTGGCCGGCGCGGACCCGGGTGAAGCGCCAGATACTCTCCCAGAAGGCCTCCAGGTGTTCCACGGACCAACGATGCAGTTCGGCGTAGTCCGCGAAACGGCCGTAACCTGCCTGAGCGAGCCAGGCCCGGTAGTGGGCCATCCCGCTGTCCTTCAATGCTCGTGTTCCCGGTTGCCAGAGGATTTCAGCCTGAGTCGCCATGATGTCTCTCCGCGGACCTTGTTTGATGGGCGTGCATGGGTTTGCATCAAGATTACCGTTTACGTTAAGGAAAATAAACATTGACGTTAGCGTAAACGTAATCTAGTTTTTAGCCCGTGCCTGGTCTCGGCAGATCGGCGCACCCAGACAAGAAGCACCATCAAAGAGAGCTATGGGAGGAGTCAACGATGGGTATCAGACCCAGCCACCTTGCGTTGGCCGGCCTTTTGGCCGTGCCCGGCGCCCAGGCCGTGGAATACAAGTTCAACGGCGATATCGACGTTCGCGGCTTTGATCGCAGCATGGCCGCCGGCGGCAACCAGAACGGCTTTGAGCAGCGCCTGCGCCTGCGCACGGACATCCGCATCCAGGACGGGGTGAGCGTGCATGCGGGCGTCAACCTGATCAACGACACCTGGCGCGGAGATGCTTCAGGTGATCTGAACGGACTTCAGCAGAGCAAGCCCTTTACCGACGGCCGGGATCACCGCACCGTGACCTTGGATTACGGCTATGTCAGCGTGCCGTTGGGGGAGGGCTGGCAGTTGCGGGCGGGCCGACAGATCGCCAACTGGAACTTCGGCATCACCGTGGCGGACGACCGCCGTGACCGCATCATCCTGCTGGGTCCTGTGGCCGGCGGGGTGACCTTCCTGGTGGGGGCTGACCAGCGCCGCAAGGTGTCCCTGGATGACAACAAGGACGACGGCTACCTGCTCTATACCGGACTGACCGGCAGGAACAGCGGCTGGGCCTGGGGGGCCTTGCTGGGCTACTACCTGGGGGATGATGAGAAGGATGCCACAGGGGACTACGAATCGGATCGGTTCTATAACGTGCGCGGCGGCACCCTGATCTCCCCCTGGGTCCAGGGCAAGGTGGGCGAGGTGGAACTGACGGCCGGTGCCCACTATCTGGGCGGCGGGGATGCCTTGTTCACCAATGACACCTACGCAGGATTTGTGCGCGGCGGTTTTGACGTCACCCCCGCCTTCAAGCTGGAAGGCCAGTACTTCTTTAACCTCAACGGCTCACTGATCGAGCCCGGGTTCGACAGCTTCTCCAGCCTGATTCACAGCAGTCCCCGCCACGATGCCACGGCCACCCGGATCGACGCCCTGAGCATGACCGGACTGGGCAAGGGAGCCAGGGAGTTTGCGAACGTGCGACAGGATTTCGACCGTCATCTGATCGCGGTCCGGGGCACTTTCAGTCCCCGCGACAGCTGGCAGCTCAAGCTGGCCGCCGGCTGGGTGCAGTATGACGGTCTGGCGCGGGATCTGAACCAATCCGAGGACGTGGTGTTCGCTGACATCCAGCTTCACTACAACGTCACCCAGTCCACCCGTCTTTGGGCCACTTACGGCTTTGCCGATACCGCCGATCTGCTGCCCGAGCGGGACAGCGTCAACGCGGTGAGCCTCAATCTGCAGACGCGATTCTGATCGCGGGCCATCCTTCGGGGAGCCGAATGGCTCCCCTTTTTTCGTAACGGATTTGATAGAGATGGACTTGCAACCACCGGACCCTGCCGGCTCCCTTGCCTCACGCTACGCCCCGTCGGGGCTTGAACAGATCCTGCGTCAGGCCCTGATCCAGGCGGGGCTGAACCCGGATCGACTTGCCTGCGATGATGTCGCCGCCATCGACCAACTCCATGTGGGCGGACGGGCGGCCAGCCGACGGCTGGCGGGTCGGGCGGGTTTTTCCCACGCTGAGCGGGTGCTGGATCTGGGCTGCGGCACCGGGGGCGCGACCCGTCTGCTGGCCCATGACCATGGGCTACGGGTCACCGGCCTGGATATCACGCCGGATTTCGTGTCCACCGGCCGGTGGCTCAGTCGCGCCACCGGGCTGGCCGCCAGGACTGATTTTGTTCACGGCGATGCCCAATGCCTGCCCTTTGCCACGGCTACCTTTGATGCGGTCTGGGCACAGCATGTGTTCCTGAACGTGCCGGACCTGCCGCAAGCACTGGATGAGATCGTCCGGGTGCTGCGCCCCGGCGGGCGACTGCTGATCCATGAAGTGGTGGCAGGGTCGGGGGAGGGGGCGTTGCAGTTACCCGTACCCTGGGCGGACCTGCCCCGGCACAGCCATCTGCCGGACCTGGCAACCCTGAAAGTGCGGCTGGAGACGATCGGACTGCGTCCCCTGTTCATGGAGGATATCAGCGAGCAGGCGCTGCAATGGCGCCGCAAGCACACCGGCCGTGAGGCCCGGGGCGAGTCCGGGGCGCTGAACCCGTCATTGATCTTTGGTGAGCGCTTCTTCGTGATGGGTCGCAACGTGATGGAAAACCTGGCCGCCGGTCGGATACGGATCATTCAGGGCGGGTGGGAGCGCGCCGGCTGACGGCCTTCAGGCATCGCAAGGCGCCATGGCCCGGGCCACCCGCGAGTTCACGGGCCGCCCCAACTGTCCGCAGATCCAGTGGGCTGTTTCCACCAGGGCCGCCAGGTCCACGCCGGTGTCGATACCCATGCCGTGCAGCATGTAGACCACGTCTTCGGTGGCCACGTTGCCCGAGGCGCCCCGGGCATAGGGACAGCCCCCCAGGCCCGCCACCGAGGTGTCGATGGTGCGGATGCCCAGTTCCATGACGGCATAGAGATTGGCCAGGGCCTGGCCGTAGGTGTCATGGAAATGGGCCGCCAGTTGTGCCATGGGCACGACCTCGGCCACCCGCTCCACCATGCGCCGGGCCTTGAGGGGCGTACCGGTGCCGATGGTGTCTCCCAGGGAGATCTCATGGCAGCCCATGGCATGAAGTCGTGCCGCTACCCGGGCTACGGCCTCCGGCGGGATCTCGCCTTCGTAGGGACAGCCCAGGGTGCAGGAGACATAGCCCCGTACCGGGATATCCAGCGCCCTGGCCCGTTCCATCAGCGGGGCAAAACGGTCCAGACTGTCGTCGATGCCGCAGTTGATGTTCTTGCGGGAAAAGCTTTCCGAGGCCGCGGCAAAGACCGCAACGTCCCTGGCGCCCGCGGCCACGGCGGCCTCCAGGCCCTTGAGGTTAGGCGTGAGCACCGGATAGCGCACCCCGGGTCGGGGCGCCAGGACGGTCATGATCTCTCCATGGTCCGCCATCTGGGGCACCCATTTGGGGGAAACGAAGGCGGTGGCCTCGATCCAGGTCAGGCCCGTGTCGGCCAGGCGCTCGATAAGACCCAATTTGACGGCCGTGGGAATGGTGCCCGGTTCGTTCTGCAGACCGTCCCGGGGGCCGACCTCCACCAGACGCACGGAAGATCCGGGCAGGTTCATTCGGCGATCTCCCCGTCGCGGGCGCGCACCAGCACACTGGGCTGGAGTTCGACCACCACTTCGTCATGTTGGTTGATACCGGTCCACTGCACCCGCACCACCCCCCAGCCGGGCCGGGATTCCCGCGGGCGGGCCTCCAGAATCTCCAGGTGCAGCCGGATGCGGTCACCGGGGCGAACCGGCTTGGCGAAGCGGATCCCTTCCACGCCCACGCCGATCTGACCTTCCGCCAGGGGCATGCCGGAGCGCACCGCCAGGGCGGTCATGACGCCGATGGTGTGCCAGCCACTGGCCACCAGACCGCCGAACAGGGTGTGACGGGCGGCCTCCGGGTCCACGTGGTGGGGCTGGGGGTCGAATTCCCGGCCGAAGCGGATGATGTCCGCTTCGGTCATGGTGGTGGCCTCGGTCTCGAAGCACATGCCGGGACTCAGGTCTTCCAGGTAATAGGGGGTCGTGATGTGTGCCATGGCTCATTCTCCCTGGCGAATGGTCAGGAGCTGGGCTCCTTCGGTCACCTGTTCGCCTTCGCTGTAGTTCACGCTGTCGACGATGCCGTCGGTGAGGGCGCTGATCTGATACTCCATCTTCATGGCCTCCAGCACCATGAGGGGATCGCCTTCCTGCACCACGTCACCTTCCTTCACATGGACGGCGACCACCAGGCCCGGCATGGGGGCCATCAGGCTGCCTTCCTGGATCTCGTCGTCCATGCCTGCCGCCAGGGGATCATGGATCACCAGGTCACGGGTGTGACCTGCCATGAAGACACTGAGGCGGCGCCCCTCCTGCAGCACCCAGGCATCCTGATGCACGCCGTCCACCTGCATACGCAGGCGACCGTCGGGCTGCAGATGGCCCTGGACCCAGTGTTCGCCATGCCCCAGGTCCAGGCGAAAGCCCGTATCCAGATAATGGGCCGCGACCTTGAGATCCCGGTCCTGAGCCGAGTCGAAAAAATGCAGGGAGCGATGGCTGTCGGTGTTCAGGCGCCAGCCGGTGGTGGCATGCCAGGGAGAGGTGGTATCGCCGGACTGCTGCGCCCGTGCCCGGGCTGCCTGTTCCACCCGCAGCAGCTCATGCAGGGTGGCGGCACAAAGCTGTCCGTCAGTGATCGGTGGTACCGGCGGCAGCAGGTCGGCCCGGTGGATGTCGATGAAGCCGGTATCGATCCGTGCCTCGGCAAAGGCCGGGTGGCGGGCCAGTCGGGACAAAAAACCCACATTGGTGGTGGTGCCGACGACGATGAAGGATTCCAGGGCCGTCGCCAGGCGGCGCAGGGCGGTGGTCCGGTCCTGATCCCAGACCACCAGCTTGGCGATCATGGGGTCATAGTGGACGCTGATCTCGTCACCTTCCTGTACGCCGGTATCGATGCGCACGTGCCGGCTCGGCGGCGGGGTCCGCAGGTGGCCGATGGTGCCGGTGGCGGGCAGGAAGTCCCGGTCTGCGTCCTCGGCATAGATGCGGGCCTCGAAGGCGTGACCCCGGATGGCCAAGTCCGCCTGTTCGCAGGGCAGGGGGTGGCCGGCGGCCACCCGGAGCTGCCAGGCCACCAGGTCCTGACCGGTGATCATCTCGGTGACCGGGTGCTCCACCTGCAGGCGGGTGTTCATTTCCATGAAATAGAATTCGCCGCGACTGTCCATGATGAATTCCACGGTGCCGGCGCCCACGTAGCCGATGGCACGGGCGGCGGCAATGGCCGCCTCGCCCAGCTGGTGCCGACGGTCCTGGTCCAGGCCGGGGGCGGGCGCTTCCTCGATGACCTTCTGATGGCGCCGCTGCACCGAGCAGTCCCGCTCGAACAGGTGGACCACCCGGCCCTGGCTGTCCGCAAAGACCTGGACTTCCACGTGGCGGGGCTGGAGCAGGTACTTTTCCACCAGCACCCGATCATCGCCGAAGGCGGAGCGGGCCTCGCGCCGGGCCGCTTCCAGGGCCTCGCGGAACCGGGCCGGATCATCCACCCGTCGCATCCCCTTGCCGCCGCCGCCGGCGGAGGCCTTGATCAGGACCGGATAGCCGATCCGGGCGGCCACGTCGGCCAGCAGGGCGGGGGACTGATCGTCGCCGTGGTACCCCGGTACCAGGGGCACGCCGGCGGCTTCCATGATCGCCTTGGCGGCACTCTTGGAGCCCATGGCCTCGATGGCCCCCACCGGGGGACCGATGAAGACGATGCCGGCCTCGTCGCAGGCGCGGGCAAAATCGGCGTTCTCGGACAAAAACCCATAGCCGGGGTGGATCGCCTGGGCGCCGCTGCGTCGGGCCGCCTCCAGGATGCGGGGGATGTTCAGGTAGCTATCCCGGGCCGGTGCCGGGCCGATTGGCCAGGCCTCGTCGCAGGCCTTGACGTGCATGGCCTCCCGGTCCGCCTCCGAATAGACGGCCACAGTACGAATCCCCAGCTCGCGGCAGGTGCGGGCAATGCGGCAGGCGATCTCGCCCCGGTTGGCAATCAGTATCTTGTGGAACATGCTCGATTCCCTGCGGTTGGGGGCCATCAGGCCGGCTCGGAGGGGCACCAGGCGGGCTGCCGTTTTTCCTGGAAGGCACCCAGGCCCTCCTGGGCTTCCCGACCGGCCCGGATACGTGCGATGCGCCCGGCGGTCTCGGTCACCAGGGCAGCGTCGACGGGGCGATGGCTCACGTCCCGGACCAGGGCCTTGGCGGCGGTCATGGCCTCGGGGCCGTTGCGACGGATCTGGTTCAGGGTCTGGAGGATCTGTGCATCCAGGGCGGCCTCGTCCGCCAGCACCTGATGGATCAGGCCGATGCGCATGGCCTCTTGGGCATCAATGCGCTCGGCGGTGGTGAAGTAGCGCCGCGCCTGACGTGCCCCCATGGCCTCAATCACGTAGGGGGAAATGGTGGCCGGGATCAGGCCCAGGCGGACCTCCGAGAGGCAGAAATGGGCCTGCTCCGTGGCCAGGGCCAGGTCGCAGGCGGCCACCAGGCCCACGCCGCCGCCCAGGGCGGCACCATGGACCCGGGCGATGGTGGGCTGGTTCAGGCGATAGAGGGTGTCCATGAGTTCCCCCAGGGCCTGTGCATCTGCCAGGTTTTCCGCCTCGGTGTAGCCGGCCATGCGCTTCATCCAGCCGATGTCGGCGCCGGCGGAAAAGCTCTTGCCGGCGCCTGCCAGCACCAGGGCGCGTACCGCCGGCGTCGCCGACACCCGGCGCAGGGTCTCGGTGAGGTGACGGATCAGGGCGTCATCGAAGGCGTTGTGCCGCTCGGGACGGTTGAGGGTGATCCAGGCGATGTCGTCCCGGATCTCGCAGGTCAGGGCTGAGGTGTCGGGCATGAAAGGGCTCCTTGCGACTACATGCGGAACAGGCCAAAGCGGGTCTCGCGGATGGGGGCATTCAAGCTGGCGGAAATGCCCAGTCCCAGCACCATGCGGGTATCCGCCGGATCGATGACGCCGTCATCCCAGAGCCGGGCGGTGGCGTAATAGGGGTGGCCCTGGCGTTCGTACTGCTCGCGGATGGGGGCCTTGAACCGTTCCTCTTCGTCGCTGCTCCAGGTCTCGCCGCGACGCTCCAGGGTGTCCCGCTTCACCTGGGCCATCACGTTGGCCGCCTGCTCGCCCCCCATGACGGAGATGCGGGCATTGGGCCACATCCACAGGAAGCGGGGCGAATAGGCCCGGCCGCACATGCCGTAGTTGCCGGCGCCGAAACTGCCGCCGATCAGGACGGTGAACTTGGGCACTTGGGCGCAGGCCACGGCGGTGACCATCTTGGCGCCATCCTTGGCGATGCCGCCGGACTCGTACTTGCGCCCCACCATGAAGCCGGTGATGTTCTGCAGGAATACCAGGGGAATGCCCCGCTGGCTGCACAGCTCGATGAAATGGGCGCCCTTGAGGGCCGATTCGGAGAACAGCACCCCGTTGTTGGCGATGATGCCCACCGGGTAGCCATGGATGCGGGCAAAGCCGCAGACCAGGGTAGTGCCGTAGAGGGCCTTGAATTCGTCCAGCTCGGAACCGTCGACGATGCGGGCGATCACCTCGCGCACGTCGTAGGGCTTGCGGCTGTCGGCGGGGATGATGCCGCCGATCTCGGCCGGGTCGTACAGGGGCGGGCGACTGGGGCGAATGTCCAACTCCACCCGCTTGCAGCGATTGAGGCGACCGACGCTGCGCCGCGCCAGCCCCAGGGCGTGGGCATCGTTGAGGGCGTAATGGTCCGTGACCCCGGAGACGCGGGAATGTACATCGGCCCCGCCCAGTTCCTCGGCGCTGACCACCTCCCCGGTGGCCGCCTTCACCAGCGGCGGCCCGGCCAGGAAGATGGTGCCCTGTTCCTTGACGATGATGCTTTCCTCGGCCATGGCGGGCACATAGGCGCCGCCGGCGGTACAGGAACCCATCACCACCGCGATCTGGGGAATGCCCTGGGAGGACATCACGGCCTGGTTGTAGAAGATACGGCCGAAGTGATCCCGGTCCGGAAAGACCTCGTCCTGGCTGGGCAGGTTGGCGCCGCCGGAGTCCACCAGATAGATGCAGGGCAGCCGGTTCTGCCGGGCGATCTCCTGGGCCCGCAGGTGCTTCTTCAAGGTCATGGGGTAATAGGTGCCGCCCTTCACCGTGGCGTCATTGGCCACGATCATGCACTCCTGGCCGCAGACCCGGCCGATGCCGGCGATGATGCCGGCGGACGGCACTTCATCGTCGTACATCCCCAGAGCCGCCAGTTGGGACAGTTCCAGGAACGGGGAGCCCGGGTCCAGCAGGACCTGGATGCGTTCCCGAGGCAGCAGCTTGCCCCGGGACAGATGCCGGTCCCGGGCCCGTTCGCTGCCCCCCTGGGTGATGCGGGCCACCCGGGACCGCAGATCTTCCACCAGGGCGCCCATGGCGGCCCGGTTGGCGGCAAACTCCCCGGATCGGGTGTCGATCTTGCTCTTGATGACGTTCATGGTGGTCCCTGACTCCCCTGTGCTGGCATCCCCGACAGTGACCCGGCTGAAGCAGGCTCAGCGGGTTTCCTTGAACAGTTCGCGACCGATCAGCATGCGCCGGATCTCCGAGGTGCCGGCGCCGATCTCGTAGAGCTTGGCATCCCGCAGCAGGCGCCCGGTGGGGTACTCATTGATATAGCCGTTACCGCCCAGGCACTGGATCGCCTCCAGGGCCATCCAGGTGGCCTTTTCGGCGGCAAAGAGGATGGCGCCGGCGGCATCCTTGCGGGTGGTCTCGCCCCGGTCGCAGGCCCGGCCCACGGCATAGACATAGGCCCGGGAGGCGTTGAGGCCGGTGTACATGTCCGCCAGCTTGGCCTGCATGAGTTGGAACTCGCCGATGGCCTGCCCGAACTGCTTGCGTTCATGCACGTAGGGGATGACCACGTCCATGCAGGCGGCCATGATCCCCAGGGGACCGGCGGCCAGCACCGCCCGCTCATAGTCCAGCCCGGACATCAGCACTTTCACCCCACCGCCTTCCTGGCCGAGGATGTTGTCCGCCGGGATCACGCAGTCTTCAAAAATCAGTTCGCAGGTGTTGGAGCCGCGCATGCCCAGCTTGTCCAGTTTCTGCGCGGTGGAAAAGCCCGCCATGCCCCGTTCCACGATGAAAGCCGTGATGCCCCGAGGACCGGCGTCGGGGTCGGTCTTGGCATAGACCACCAGGGTGCCGGCCTCGGGGCCGTTGGTGATCCACATCTTGTTGCCGTTGAGGATGTAGCAGTCGCCTTCCTTGCGCGCCCGCAGGCGCATGCCGACCACGTCGGAACCGGCGCCCGGCTCGGACATGGCCAGGGCGCCCACATGCTCGCCGGTCATCAGTTTAGGCAGGTACTTGCGCTTTTGCGCCTCGGTGCCGTTGAGCTTGATTTGGTTCACGCACAGATTGGAATGGGCGCCGTAGGACAGGGCCACCGAGGCCGAGGCCCGGGAGATCTCCTCCATGGCGACCATGTGCGCCAGGTACCCCATGCCGGTACCGCCGTACTCCTCGCCCACCGTGATGCCCAAAAGGCCCATTTCCCCCAACTTGGGCCACAGATCCTGGGGGAACTGGTTCTCCCGGTCGATATCCGCCGCCCGCGGGGCGATCTCGGCGGCGGCGAACTCGGCCACCGCATCCCGCAGCATGTTGATCTCGTTGCCCAGGGCAAAGTCCAGGGTAGGGAAATGGCTCATGGAAAGTCCCTCTGTGTTGGGTGGTTGAGATGGAGCTTAAATTCCGTTGACGTAAACGTCAATATTTGGGCGTGCTTATTTTACGGAATGGTCAAACTTTTGCTTTTAGAGAGGGGCGCGGGGTGCGGGATCATGCCGACCCGATGCGGCCATCAGGGCGGCATGTCGGCGTGGAAGCGGGACGCGGGACGCGCCCCTGCCGTCAGTCTTCCATCCGGGTGGCGGCGGGTGAGGGACGCGCCTGACGGGACGCGGCGGCAGTGCCGTGGTCCTTCACCTTGTGCTGTTCCTGCTGCGCCAGCAGTTGCTCGCAATGGGCGTAGGAGTGATCCAGTTCACGCAGGGTTTCTTCCAGATCTTCCCGCTGGCGGATCAGGTGCTGGCGCTTTTCCTCAAGCACCGACAGGTAATAGCGCAGCTGGTGGGCCTCGCCATGAGCCTCGTCGTACAGATTGAAGGTCTCGCGGATCTCCGCCAGGGTGAAGCCGAGGCGCTTGCCCCGCAGGATGAGTTTGAGTCTGGCCCGGTCACGGCGGCGATACAGACGCTTGGAACCGATGCGTACCGGGCTGATCAGGCCCTCATCTTCGTAGAAGCGGATGGCGCGGGTGGTGATGTCGAATTCCTTGGCCAGTTCTCCAATGGTGTAGGTGGTGCCGTTGAGGTCGTGTTCCCGAATCGTCGGCAGGGGATCGCTCATGGTGGTTTCCTGTTGGCTATCGATACTTCCGGATAGTGATGACGCTCTATGCCGGTCAGGCCTGGGTTTGGACCTGCTGGAATCGGGCAGGTTTCCGTTAACGGAACATTTTACGCAATCAATGTCTGCCCTGCATGGGTTTTGTGCGCTGCACATAGAAACCCTGGTGTATACATGGAAAAAAATAGTTGACGTGGACGTAAACGGTAAATAAATTGGCCATAACTTCATAACCAGACTGGCGTCATTCGGAACGTCGGCGCTCCGGAGGAAGGAGAACATGAGCCATCCTGATTACAGTTATGTGCACGGCGCGGGCGCAGAGCCGCTGCAGGGCACCACCGTGGGTGACTGTCTGCGCCGTCAGGCGTCCACCCGGCCGGAGGACCTGGCAGTGGTGGATTGCACCCATGATGTGTGCCTGAGTTGGCGGGAACTGGATGCCGCGGTGGACCGGCTGGCCGTTGCCTTCCTGGCGCTGGGGCTGGAGCCGGGGGACCGCATCGCCATCTGGATGATGAACCGCAGCGAATGGACCCTGACCCAGCTGGCTGCGGCGCGCCTGGGCATGATCTCGGTGAACATCAATCCCGGGGCGCGCAAGGCGGAACTGCAGCGTTTCCTGAACTTGGTACAGGTACGGGCACTGGTGACCCAGGATGTCTTCAAGACCAGCGACTACATCCAGATGTTACAGGAACTGTTGCCGGAACTTGCCGACGCTGAAAACGGCATCCTGAGCGCAGCCGCCATCCCGTCACTGCAGCGAGTGATCCGTGTGGGGGAGGCGGAAACCCCGGGCACGCTCAATTTCTCCCGCCTGATGCAGGCCGAATGTACCCCGCAGGCCCTGGCCCGGGTGGCCGAAATGGCCGCCCGGGTGGAGATGGACGACCCGGTGAACATCCAGTTCAGCAACGCCATGGGCGGCGAGCCCGCCGGCACCACCCTGACCCATCACAATATCCTCAACAACGGCCACATGGTCGGGCAGAGCCTGTGCCTGGGTGCCGATGACCGGGTCTGCATCCCGGTCCCCCTGTTCCACTGCTTCGGCATGGTGATGGGCAACATGGCCTGCCTGGGACATGGGGCCGCCATGGTCTATCCCGGCGAGGCCTTCGACCCGCTGGATACCCTCAAGGCCGTGGCCGGTCAACGGTGCACCGCCCTCTACGGGGTGCCCGCCATGTTCAAGGCCATGCTCGACCATGAACGGTTCTCTGATTTTGACCTCGCTTCCTTGCGCACCGGCATCATGGCCGGTGCCCCCTGTCCGCCGGAAACCATGGATCAGGTGATGCGCCTGATGCACATGGCGCAGGTCACCATCGGCTACGGCATGACCGAATCGTCCCCCATCTCCTTCATGAGCGATGTGAACGACCCGGTGGAACGGCGCCTCAACACCGTCGGCACCATCCGTCCCCATGTGGAGGCCAAGGTCATCGACAGCGAGGGCCGCATCGTCCCCAGAGGGGTTACCGGTGAGCTGTGCGTGCGGGGGTACAACGTCATGCGCGGGTACTGGGACGATCCGGAGCTGAGCCGGCGGGTGGTGGATGCCGCCGGCTGGCTGCATACCGGCGACCTGGCGCAGATCGACGGGGCGGGTTACTGCCGCATCGTCGGCGGGGTCAAGGACATGATCATTCGCGGCGGCGAGAACATCTATCCCCGGGAACTGGAGGATTTCCTGCGCACCCATCCGCAGATCCGGGATGCGGTGGTCGTGGGCATTCCCGACGACCGTCTGGGGGAGGTGGTCTGCGCCTGCGTGGAACTCGGAGCAGGAACGTCGCTGACGGAGGCGGCGGTCAAGGACTTCTGCAAGGGTCAGATCGCCCATTTCAAGATTCCCCTGCACGTGCGCCTCTATGAGGCGTTTCCCCGCAGTACGGGGCGTGCGCTCAAGTTCATGCTTCGTGACGAAGCCCTGGCGGCGCTGGGCATTCACGCTCCGCCGGCGACCTGAAGGCGGTCCGGCCCCGCCGCAGGCATGCAAGGGGCTGATCACGGAAACAGTGACCGGTACCGAGCCGCCCCGGCGGCCACGGGCCGGCTGCGGCCCATCAACGCAACACACCGCCGGCAGCCTGGCCGCCGGCAGTCAAGATCACCAGGCATCGGGAGGGTTAAGGCGTGACACAGACTCAGCATGACGCCGACCAGGACATCGTACTGGAATGCGACCAGGTGAATCGCTGGTTCGGCGGTCTTCAGGCACTCAAGGGCATCTCCCTGTCGGTACGCCGGGGAGAGATCTTCGGGCTGGTCGGCCCCAACGGCTCGGGCAAGACCACCCTGGTCAATGCCATCACCGGCTTCTATCCGCCCCAGCAGGGCCGGATCCGATTTATGGGTGAACCCATCAACGGGCTCAAGCCCCATTGCATCGCCCGGAAGGGCATCGCCCGCACCTTTCAGAACGTGGCCCTGTTCCGAGGCCTGAGCGTGCTGGACAACATCCTGCTGGGCCGTCACATCTTCATGCGCCCCAGCGTCATGGCCTCCCTGTTCTACTGGTGGTGGGCCCAGAAGGAGGAGGTGGCGCACCGGGTCAAGGTGGAGGAAATCATCGACCTGCTGCAGCTGGAGAGTGTGCGGGACGAGCCCGTGGATGTGATCCCCCTGGGGATGCAGAAGCGGGTGGAGCTGGCTCGTGCCCTCTGTGCCGAGCCCCGTTTCCTGGTGCTGGACGAACCCATGGCCGGCATGAACCAAGAGGAAAAGGAATACATGGTGCGCTTCATCCTGGATGCCCGGGAGGCCATGGGCACCACCATGCTGCTGAT
>NZ_JAJNQM010000057.1:0-22260 GCF_022227785.1 Ectothiorhodospira lacustris
GCCGGCAGCTGGATGACCTGGAACATGTGATCCTGGCCGGTTTCACCCATGAACCGGTGGTCCGGTTGTCCGAGCGTCTGGTGGCGATCACGCCGCCGGGCCTGAGCCGATGCTTCTACGCCGACAACGGGTCCGCCGCCGTCGAAGTCGCGCTGAAGATGAGCTTCCATTACTGGCTCAATCAAGGCCGCAAGGACAAGACCCGGTTCATCTGTCTCTCCAACAGCTATCACGGGGAAACCCTGGGGGCGCTGGCGGTGGGTGACGTGCCTCTGTACAAGTCCACCTATGGGCCGCTACTGATGGAGGTCATGACCGTGCCGGGTCCGGACTGTTTCGAGCGTGAACCGGGCGAGGATTGTGAACAAGTGGCCGAGCGAATGTTCGAGGCCATGGAGACGACGTTGGCAAGGCACGCCCACGAAACCTGCGCGGTGATCGTCGAGCCCCTGGTGCAATGCGCCGGCGGCATGCGCATGTATCACCCCCGGTATCTGCAATTGTTGCGCGAGGCCTGTGACCGCCACGGGGTGCATCTGATCGCCGATGAGATCGCGGTGGGGTTCGGCCGGACCGGGACCCTGTTTGCCTGTGAACAGGCGGGTATCTCGCCGGATTTCATGTGTCTGTCCAAGGGACTGACCGGGGGCTATCTGCCGCTGTCCGTGGTGCTGACCCATGATCAGGTCTATGACGCCTTTTATGATGAGTACACGCGCCTGACCGCATTTCTGCATTCCCATTCCTATACCGCCAATCCGCTGGCCTGCACGGCGGCTTTGGCCACCCTGGACCTGTTCGAACGGGATGACGTCATCGGGCGAAATCGACGGCTGGCAGCGGTGATGGCCGAATCCCTGGCGCCGTTGAAGGATCATCCCCACGTGGCGGATGTGCGTCAGCACGGGATGATCGCGGCGGTGGAGATGGTGAGAAACAAGACCACCCGCGAACCGTACCCCTGGCAGGAGCGTCGTGGTCTGGCGATCTACCGGCACGGCCTCAAACGAGGCGCACTGCTCAGACCGCTGGGCAACGTGAGTTACCTGATGCCGCCGTACGTGATCACCGAGGAGCAGATCCGGTTCCTGGCGCAGGTGATGATGGAAGGCATCGACCTGGCGTGCAGGGATTGACTCGCGGTGATGGCCCCGACGCGAACTTTGTTCGTCACTCCCGTGAAAGCGGGAGTTCAGGAGTTCATAGGGGCGTTCCGTGACTGGATTCCCGCGAACGCGGGAATGACGGTACCAATACCATGGCACCCAGAAGTTCGCATAATGTATATTATGTTAAATAACGGGACTCAGTACCGATTCCCCTCCGGTTGCAGCCTGTTGCCGATGTCACAAACAATTTTCGATTCCGACACCAGACAGCTTGGAAAACGGTCATATCGGGTGCGACCACAGCAATAAAGTCGGATAATGGTCCGCTTTCCGATTCCAAGACCCGTACCCGGAGATCCATCGCACCCATGGATAAAAGCTCGCTGGACCAGGCCGCACTGGACTATCACTATTTCCCCACCCCCGGAAAGATCTCGGTCGTGCCCACCAAGGGGTTGACCAATCAGCGCGATCTCGCCCTGGCGTACTCTCCCGGTGTCGCCGCCGCCTCGCGGCTGATTGCCAAAGATCCGGCACAGGTGGGACGTCTGACGGCACGGGCCAATTTGGTGGGCGTGGTCACCAACGGCACGGCCGTGCTTGGCCTGGGTGCTGTCGGTCCCCTGGCGGCGAAGCCGGTGATGGAAGGCAAAGGCGTACTTTTCAAGAAGTTTGCCAATATCGACGTGTTCGATATCGAACTGGATGAGCTTGATCCGGACAAGCTGGTGGACATCATCGCCGCCATGGAGCCCACCTTCGGCGGTATCAACCTGGAGGACATCAAGGCCCCGGAATGCTTCTATATCGAGCGCAAACTGCGGGAGCGGATGAAGATCCCCGTCTTCCACGACGATCAGCATGGGACTGCCATCGTGGTGGCCGCCACCGTGCTCAACGCCATGCAGCTCACCCGCAAGGAACTGAGCAGTATCAAGCTGGTGACCTCCGGTGCTGGTGCCGCCGCCCTCGCCTGCTTGGATCTGCTGGTGACCATGGGACTGCCGCTGGACAACATCTGGGTGACGGATATCCACGGCGTGGTCTACAAAGGTCGCCCCGAAGAAATGGATAGTTTCAAGGAACGCTACGCCCAGGACACCGAAGGCAGGACCTTGGGCGACATCATCGGCGGTGCCGACGTCTTCCTGGGTCTGTCCGCCGGTGGTGTCCTTAAGCAGGACATGGTGGCCCGCATGGCCCCCAATCCGCTCATCATGGCGCTGGCCAACCCGGACCCGGAGATCCTACCCGAAGAAGTCATGGCGGTGCGGGATGATGCCATGATGGCCACCGGCCGCTCCGATTACCCGAACCAGGTGAATAATGTCTTGTGCTTCCCCTTCATCTTCCGCGGTGCCCTGGACGTGGGAGCGACCACCATCACCACGGAGATGCAGATTGCCGCGGTGAAGGCGCTGGCTGAACTGGCCCGGGCCGAACCTTCCGATGTGGTGGCCAAGGCCTATGGTGATGAAGGTCTGCGCTTTGGCCCTTCCTACCTGATTCCCAAGCCTTTCGATCCGCGCCTGATCGTCAAGATTGCCCCCATGGTGGCCAAGGCCGCCATGGATTCCGGGGTGGCCACCGCTCCCATCGAGGAACTGTGGACCTATCGGGACCACCTGAACGACTTCGTCTATCAATCCGGTTTTGTCATGAAACCGGTATTTGCCGCCGCCAAGGCGGCCCCCCGGCGTGTCATCTATGCCGAAGGTGAAGATGAGCGGGTGCTGCGTGCGGTACAGACGGTACTGGAAGAAGGCCTGGCCCAGCCCATCGTGGTGGGCCGGCCTGAAGTGATCGAGTCCCGCATCGAACGCATCGGCCTGAATCTGCGCCCCGGCGAGGATTTTGAGCTGGTGAACCCCGCTTCCGACGCCCGTTTTCGCACCCTCTGGAGCGAGTATCACCAGATCATGGGGCGCAAGGGCATCACGCCGGACATCGCCAAATACCGCGTACGCAGCAACAACACCCTAATCAGTGCCATGTTGCTGCGCACGGGAGATGCCGATGCCATGGTCTGCGGCATGGTGGGCCAGCACGCCTACCATCTGAAATTCATCGAAGACGTGATCGGTCTGGCGCCCGGGGTGCGGACCTTTGCCACCATGAACCTGCTCATGCTGCCCCATCGCACCCTGTTCCTGTGTGACACCTACGTCAATGAGAATCCGAATGCGGAAACCATTGCGGAAATCACCCTGATGGCGGCGGAGGAAGTACGCAATTTCGGTCTGACGCCCAAGGTGGCACTGGTTTCCCACTCCAATTTCGGTAGCGTCCCGTCCGAAGGGGCGCGCAAGATGAGTCGCGCCCGTGCCCTCTTGGAGCAGATGGATCCGAACCTGGAAGTGGATGGGGAAATGCACGCAGATGCCGCGCTCAAGGAAGAGATCCGCGATCAGCTCATTCAGGGGTGCCGTCTCAAGGGCGAGGCCAATCTGTTGGTGATGCCCAACATCGATGCCGCGAACATCTCTTTCAATCTGCTCAAGGCGGCCAGCGGCGAAGGGGTCAGTGTGGGGCCGATCCTGCTGGGCTCCGCCAGACCTGCGCATATCCTCAATGAAACCGCGTCCGTACGCCGCCTGGTCAACATGACGGCGCTGGCGGTGGTGGATGCCCAGCAGGCGGAAAGCCGTCAGGCGCAGCTTCGGGATCCGATGCAGCGCTAAAGGCCCCTCGTCCCCTGCCCTTCTCCCCCCAGGGGGAGAAGGGAGGCGGCAGTTTCTTGGGACGTCGAGGGAGGGGCAAGCCGTGAATCTAGCTGATAGGCTGTTGTTCTGCCTGTGGCACCTGCAGGGTCGGTGGCTTCAGGCCTTCGAGTACGCGGCGGCGGCTGTTTTCCGGGAAGGGATATTCCATATTGCGGGCCGCCGCCCGTGCCACCTCCTGGCCGTGGTAGCGCAGTACCAGTTGCAAGGCCATGTCGATGCCGGCGGAAATGCCCGCCGAGGTGATGACGGAACCGGCATCCACGACGAACTCATCTTCCACCACCATCACCTCCGGAAATGAATCCCGCATCCACTCAAGGGATCGCCAGTGGGTGGTGGCCCGCAGGCCGTCCAACAGGCCCGCCTTGCCCAGGAGCATGGCCCCTGTGCAGACACCGGCCAGCAGGGACAGGCCATCGGAGCGTTCCCGGATCCAGTTCATCAGCACGGGATTGTTGATCTCCCTGCGGGCTCCCTTCCCTCCCGGTACCACCAGGATGTCCAGTTCCGGGCAATCGGTGAAATCATGATGGGGCAGGACCATCATGCCGCCGGTGGTGGTGATGGGGCGCTTGTGCTCGGCAATCAGGCGGATGTCGAAAGGCGACTCCGTTTCGGCGCGCCTGGATTCATCCAGCCGGGTGGTGGCAAAGACTTCAAACGGCCCGGCAAAATCAAGGGCCTCTACCTGGTCAAAGACCAGGATCCCCGTCAGGGTGCGTCGGACTGTGATGTTGTTGTTCATCATCGGCTTCCTGAATGACCCGGTCGGCCTTTCCGTTGCCACGGGCCGACCTGTCGACATTGACTGATCACAAAAATACTTCGGCTTTCCCAATTATGCATCCAGTTTATGCGGTTTTAATGTTTTCGCGTGGGGGCATGCCCCCATGAAAATGTTGCACCGCACAAAAGGATGCGATATGCTGCAACGCAACAAGGTTGGGAATCCGCCCGCCTTGGCAAACCCAACAGGAGATTTGCCATGTACAACGAATTCTTCAACACCTCCCAGGAACAGTTCGACAAGATGGCTGCTCCGGTGCGCAAATTCAATAATGCCACCCTTGACTATGTGTCCAAGCTGGTGGAATACCAGATCAGCATGTTCCGCAGCTACTCCGAGATTTCCATCGAGCAGATGCGTGCGCTGCAGACCGTGACCGATCCCAAGAGCCTGCAGGCCTATGTGGGTGCCCAGGCCGAGGCCACCAAGTCCCTGGGCGAAAAGGTCGCCAAGGACGCCAACGAACTGGTGGAGCTGCAGCGCGGTTATGCCGAAGAAGTACAGAAACTGAGCGAAGAAGGCTTGGCCACCGTCACCAGTATCGACCCTGCCAAGGCTCGTAAAAGCGCCTGATTTTTTCTTCAGACCAGGATTGTGTCATGGGCAGGGACGCCCGTAGGTTGTTTTCTCCTATCCTATCCGCACTATCCCCTGCGCCCACCAATGTGTCTGGTGGGCGTTTTTTTGTCAGGGACTTTCAGCGTGCCGACAGGGGAGCGCCTGTCTTGCGCCGAGCTTCGAAAAATACGCCATTCCAGGCGGTGATCAGTGTCTCCTCACCCTTGAGCAGGAGGCTCATGGGTTCCTCCAGCGGCGTGTCGAAACAGGTGATCTCCACCGTGGTCACCTCCCCCTCTGGAAAGCCCAATGCCTGCGGCGTGATGCCGTAGTGCTCGACAAAGGCCTCCGGCTCAAGGGCGTGGACCACATACCCGGGCTTGAGGCACTGAATATCCTCGAAATGAGCGATATGTTTCGAATACACACCGTTGCGACCCACCAGGGCCTGCGTCTCTTCTTCGGTCAGTGCGGCATCTTCCGTGGTGGTAAAGCCCTCCACTGTCCAGACCCCGAAAAAACCTTCATCCGAAACCTTCTGGCTACAGCCGGCCATCAGCAATGCCGCCACCACCATGGCAGCCCCGCCTCCTGCTCGGACGATGATGTCACTGCGTTCATTCTGCTGCACGCCCTGCGCCTCCACGTTGTTGAAATGAGGTTAAAAACCTGAGCTTGCAAAGGGTATCAGATTGCGGCCCCCAGGTTATTGATGACTGTCGGCACAGCACGAATTCAGTGCACGTCTGAAGTCCTCGCCGACGGGGTCCCGGCGGGCGCCCGAGCGGTGCCCATCAACAATCCCATGCGCAATCTGTTGCGGGATCTCGCCGCCATGGCGGACATGAACCATACCCTGCCCCAGCGACGGATATTGGCCAGTGAGCGCCTGATGCGCGGATCGCTGGGACCGGAGCAGATGGCGCTGATCGAATCCCGCCTGCTGGTGGAAGAACATCCCCGGGTCATCGATGCCCTGGAGATCACCCGGGCAGTGGGATTGCTGCGCCACGAGGACGCGCAGGTACGCCTGGAGGCCCTGGAACGTCTGCGGGGTTCCCTGCTGGCGGTGGTCCGATCCACGGTCGGCACCGTGGCCGAGCAGGACCCGGATCCCATCGTGCGTCAGCGCGTGGTGGAAACCCTGGAAGCCATTCAAACCCGGATCGCCTTTTACCGTTTTACGGAAAACCTGTTCTTCGGCCTGAGCCTGATCCTGCAACAGGCGGTCAGAAGCCTGTTTTCCCCGTTGAACCAGGCCGTGGCCTCGCCGGAGTGGATCAGCGGTTCCCTGGCGGTGAATCCGGTGCTGTCGCTCACCTGGAATCGCATCTACATACTCATCTTTGCTCTGCTGGTGTTCCTGGCCTTGCTGCTCATTCTCAAGCGCACCACCCTGGGGCTGAAGGTGCGGGCGGTGTCCCAGAATCGGACCATGGCCCGTGCTCTCGGTGTCCGCGCCAGTTGGGTGGACGCCATGACCTTCGGCCTGGGCGCCGGTATCGCCGGCGTGGCCGGCGTGGCCCTGGCTCAACTCACCAATGTGGGTCCCAACATGGGGCAGTCCTACATCGTGGATTCCTTCATGGTGGTGGTCTTCGGTGGCGTGGGCAACATCTTGGGCACCTTCGTGGGCGCGCTGGGGCTCGGGGTCATGACCAAGTTCATGGAGCCCTTTGCCGGTGCGGTGCTGGCCAAGATCTTCTTGCTCATCTTCATAATTTTGTTCATCCAGTATCGGCCCCGGGGTCTGTTCCCCCAGAAGGGTCGCAGCGCGGAGGTCTGATCCATGCTCACCCGACTACTATTGAGTGACCGTGGCGGCCTCATCGTCCTGGCCTTACTGACGGCCCTGATCATCTATGTGCCCATCGGCAACCTACTGTTACCCGCGGACTCGCCCTTGCACGTGTCCACCTTCACCGTAACCCTGCTGGGCAAATTCCTGTGCTTTGCCCTGCTGGCCCTGGCCATCGATCTGATCTGGGGGTATGCGGGCATCCTGTCCCTGGGGCATGGGGCCTTCTTCGGGCTGGGGGGCTACGTCATGGGTATGTACCTCACCCGCCAGATCGGTGACCGAGGTGTCTACGGAAATCCGGAACTGCCGGACTTCATGGTCTTCATGAACTACGACAGCCTGCCCTGGTACTGGCAGGGTTTTGACCAGTTCTGGTTTGCCCTGTTGATGGTGATGCTGGTGCCCGGCCTGCTGGCGCTGGTGTTCGGATGGATGGCGTTTCGTTCACGGGTCTCCGGGGTGTACTTTGCCATCATTACCCAAGCCCTGGTCTTTGCCTTGATGCTGGCTTTCTTCCGCAACGAACTGGGCTTTGGCGGCAATAACGGACTGACGGATTTCAAGGACATCCTCGGCTTTGACATCACCGCCCGTCAGACCCGGGTCACCCTGTTTGTCATCAGCGGACTTTGCCTGATCGGGGCCTACCTGATATGCCGATACATCATCACCTCCCGTTTCGGCCGCGTGCTGATGGCGATCCGGGACGCAGAGAGTCGCACCCGGTTTGCCGGCTATCAGGTGGAATCCTACAAGCTTTGGTTGTTCGTCTTTTCCGCCATGCTGGCGGGCATCGCCGGCGCCCTATATGTCCCCCAGGTGGGCATCATCAATCCCGGCGAGTTCTCCCCCATCGCTTCCATTGAGGCGGTGCTGTGGGTGGCCGTCGGGGGGCGAGGCTCCCTGTTCGGGGCCATCATCGGTGCCTTTTCGGTCAACGGCGCCAAGACCTGGTTCACCACGGTGTATCCGGAGGTCTGGTTGTTCGCGCTGGGTATCCTGTTCGTCCTGGTCACCCTGTTCCTGCCCCGGGGGATTGCCGGTGTTTTCCGCACCCTGGGGCAATGGACATCACGCAAACCCAAGGGAGATGAACAATGAGCCTGCTCAAGGATACGCGGGCGCTGATGCGCCGGGATCAGGTTTTTGATTTCATGCTACCTCCGCCGGATTTTGAGCAGCCGGTGGATCTGTCCCACGGCCCCATTCTCTATCTGGAAGATGTTTCGGTCAGTTTTGACGGTTTTCGTGCCCTCAATCGCCTGAACCTGGCGGTGGATGCCGGTGAACTGCGCTGCATCATCGGGCCCAACGGGGCCGGCAAGACCACCATGATGGATGTGATCACCGGCAAGACCCGGGCCGACGAAGGACAGATCTACTTCGGTCAGCGCATCGATCTGCAAAAACTTTCGGAGTACCAGATTGCCCGGGGCGACATCGGGCGCAAGTTTCAGAAACCCACGGTTTTTGAAGCTCTCACCGTGTTCGAAAACCTGGAACTGTCTCTGGCCTCGGACAAGTCCACCTGGGTCAGTCTGGGTTTCCAGCTGAGTGCGCAACAAAAGGAACGCCTGGACTATGTGCTTGGACTCATCGGTCTGGGTGCTCTGCCGACACGACTTGCCGGGGCCCTTTCTCACGGTCAGAAGCAGTGGCTGGAGATCGGCATGCTGCTGATGCAGAACCCCATGGTGCTACTAGTGGATGAACCGGTGGCCGGTATGACCGCCGAGGAAACAGAGCGCACGGCCGAACTCCTGACCTCCCTGTCGGGACGTCATACCGTGATCGTGGTGGAACATGACATGGCCTTCGTCCGTTCCATCGCCCGACGGGTGACCGTGCTGCATCAGGGGTCCGTACTGGCAGAAGGCAGCATGGACCGGGTGTCCGGTGATCCCAGGGTCATTGAGGTCTATCTGGGAGAAGAGGCATGATTCGTATCCATGGTCTGAATCAGTATTACGGGCAAAGTCACATCCTGTGGGATTTATCCCTGTCCACCACCCCGGGCCGGGTGGCTTGCATCATGGGGCGCAATGGTGCGGGTAAGACCACCCTGCTCAAATGCATCATGGGGTTGCTGCCGATGCGCGAGGGGGAGATCCATCTGGGGGACCAGCGCATCGATCGCCTTAGCGTTGAGGCCCGCGCCCGTTCCGGCATCGGTTATGTTCCCCAGGGCCGAGAGATCTTTTCCCTGCTCACGGTGGAAGAAAACCTGCGTCTGCCGCTGACCTCCCGCCGGGATCGGCGGCGGCAGGTACCGGCTTACATCTATGAACTGTTTCCGGTGCTCAAGGAAATGCGCCATCGCCGAGGCGGGGATCTGTCCGGTGGGCAGCAGCAGCTGGCCATTGGTCGTGCCCTGGTGCTGGACCCCAGGTTGCTGATCCTGGACGAGCCGGGTGAAGGTATCCAGCCCAATATCGTGCGCCAGATCGGCGAGGTGATCCGCAAGCTGCAGACCGAGATGGGTATTTCCGTGCTGTTGGTGGAGCAAAAACTGCCCTTCGCCCGACGTTTCGCCGATGAGTTCTTTCTGATGGAAAAGGGGTGTGTGCAGGCACAGGGTCTCATGAAAGACTTGGGTGATGAGCTGATTCAGCGTTATCTCAACGTTTGACATCCTCGCCCATGCATAAAAGCCAAAGCCCTCAGGATTCCTCCCGCGAGAGGCTCATGCCCAAGTGCGCGAATGTTTTTTGAAGTGGCCGGGCAACGCCCGGCCGGCCTGCGCACTGCTTACTCGGGTACCACCGCCTCCAGGGAAATGCTGATGGTGACCTCATCGCTCACATAGGGTACGAATTTGTCCGCGTTGAAGTCACTGCGCTTGACCACGGTATGGGCATGGGCCCCAATGGCGGGCCTTTCCAGCATGGGATGGGTCATGGCAGCAAAGTGAGTCACCTCCAGGGTCACTGGCAGTGTGACACCCTTCAGCGTCAGATGGCCATCAATGGACACCGGGAGACCATCCTGGAAATTGACCTGGCTGGACTGGAACACGGCCTCTGGATGCCGAGCGGTATCAAAGAAATCCTCTCCCTGGATATGTTCATTGAAGGTGACGTACCCGGTTTCCACCGAGGTCATGTCGATCACGATATCCACCTTCCCCGTTCCGGCGCTTTTGTCCAGGGTCACCGTCCCACTGGTCTGATTGAACTGGCTTGTCTGGCTGGACAGCCCTAAGTGGCTATAGGAAAAGCGCGGGTAGGTATGAGTAGGATCGATGTCGTAAGTCACCGGTTCGGCCACGGCGAGCCCGGAAACCAATGCCAGAGCGGCTGAAAGGCTGAAAAAAGGCTTCATGCGGAAATCCCCATAATATGAGTGAAACTGACCAGACCACGACGGCCCTGCCCGTAAACCATAGACGCCCTTGGTCACTGAAAAAATCCTGTTTCCAACGAAAGTCTGGTGAGCAACGCGCATTAATCCCGCTTAAATTTATTTTTTTTGGTACTTATGAGGTTTTTTTGCTTTGTTTATTTAAAAAGGACACCCACTTTATTTGCTAAAGACCCAAAAGAAGGGTATCCTCACAACATGACTCAGCCTCGCGCCACACTCATCAGCCTTGAAGAGACCCCCTGGTATCACGTGGTCAGCCGCTGCGTGCGCAGGGCGTTCCTATGCGGCAAGGATCCGTTGACCGGCGCCGACTACGCACACCGTCGAGCCTGGATCGAAGGGCGTATCCTTTCCCTGTCCTCCGTCTTCGCCATCGATATCGCCGCCTACGCAGTGATGTCTAACCATTATCATGTGGTTCTCCGGGTAGACCTCTCCCGCACCCATGCGTGGACCATTGAACAAGTCCTCGTCCGATGGACGCAGCTCTTTACCGGCCCTGCCCCGGTTCAGCGCTACCTGTCCGACGACAGGGTTCGGCTGAGTGCCGCGGAAATGGCCCAGGTAGAAGAGCTTGCCGAGATTTACAGGGCGCGCCTCCATGACATTTCCTGGTTCATGCGGGTACTGAATGAGTCCATCGCCAGACAGGCCAATCAGGAGGACGGCGTCAAGGGAAGGTTCTGGGAAGGACGTTTTAAGAGTCAGGCACTGCTGGATGAACAGGCGTTGCTGGCGGCGATGGCCTATGTGGATCTAAACCCGATACGTGCGGGGATCGCAGATGATCTGGAACGCAGCGACTATACGTCCGTTGCCAGACGGATCAGGAATGCCACCACCCCGGATAATGGAAAGAGTGACAGCACCGGCAAGACTGAAAGTGCTGCCGAATCGCCTTCTTCACCCGTGAAAACACCCCCCTCCCCCGCCCCCCACAGAATCGGCTCCGGCAGGGATCATGCCAGCGAAAACAACCCCTTGCGCCCGGAAAGATCCTTGCTGGCCATCCCGTTGGCATCACTGATGCCCTTTGAGGCATCGGGACGTTTTGAACAGACCATTCCATTCTCACTGGAGGATTATCTTGAACTGAGTGAAACCCTGGGACGCTGTGTGCACCCGATGAAGCGAGGTTTCATTTCCGAGAAGTCTCCCAGATTGCTGATTAGACTTGGAATGGAACCCCAGCAGTTCCTCCGTCATGCCGACCATCTGCTGAAAACTTTCGGCCCGGCCATCGGCACTGCGGAAACCTTGTCGGCACTGGCTCGGCGACGCCGGTGTCGGCGGATGCGAGGAATTGCCATGGCAAGACAGGTATTCCAGTCAAGGGCGGCCTGAACCACAATCGGCAGCGCAGATTCTGCGCATCACGCCCGGTGCCCATGCCCGGAGCACTGCTTGCCGGGCATGGGTGAGCAGTGGTGGGATCACAACCCGCAACCGACAAAGGGACGGGGGCGACAGTGCGGTAACATCTAATCTAATCTTCGTATTTGAACGACACGTTCAACCGGGCTCGGTAACACACGATGTCACCGGTCTCGTCCAGTTTCATGTCCAACTTTTTGACTTCGACAATACGCAGTTCACGCAGGCTGGAGCGGGCCTTGGCCACAGCCTGGGCGGCGGCATCTTCCCATGACTTTTCGCTGGTTCCGATCAGTTCAATGACCTTGTAAACGCTCATGACTAGACTCCTCGCCTTTCGACCTGGGTCGGTGGCAGATTTTTTGGTTCTCGGTTCCATGATGACCGGCCGCTACGGTCGGCAACCGTTTAAGCCGGTCCCCAAAGTCTAGTCAAGACTGTGCCGCTTTTCCTTGAATTCAAGGACAGCAACGGGCGGTATGCCAGGCGATCATGCGCTCTTCATCGGTGGGAATCACCCAGACCTTCACAGGACTGTCATCCGTACTGATGCACAATTCTCCCTGTTCATTGCGTCCTTCATCAAGGCGAACACCCAACCATTCGCAACCTCTGCACACCATGGCGCGCACCGGCGCGGCATGTTCGCCGATACCCGCCGTGAAGACCAGATGATCCAGCCCTCCCAAGGCGGCGGCGTGACTGCCGAGTTCTCGGATAATGCGGTAGGTAAACAGTTCCACCGCCTCCCTGGCCGAAGGTGTCTGATTATCGATCAGATCACGCATGTCCGCGCTGATACCTGAAACCCCAAAAAGTCCTGATTTTTTGTACAGAAGATCGCTCACTTGTTCGGGGGTCATGTTTTCATGGGTCAGCAGATGCAGGACCACGCCGGGGTCAATAGTCCCGCAGCGGGTTCCCATGGGCAACCCGTCCAGCGCGGTGAAACCCATGGTGGACGCCACACTGGCCCCATCACGCATCGCACACAGGCTGGCGCCGTTGCCAAGATGCGCCGCCACCACCCTGCCCGTCTCCGGCCTGCCCAGATATTCCGGCAGGCGGCGGCTGATGTAGTCATAGGACAGGCCATGGAAGCCATAGCGGATCAGACCCGCCTCGGTCAGATGCCGGGGCAAGGCAAAGGCCTGGGCGACCGCGGCCTGGGTGGTATGAAAACTGGTATCGAAGCAAGCCACCTGGGGCACGTCCGGACGCAGGGCAAACAAACTGCGAACCGGCGCCAGGCCATGGGGCTGATGCAGCGGTGCCAGAGGGATCAGGGCTTCCAGATCCGTCAGGACACCTTCATCCAGCAGGGCGGGCCGGCGATAGTGCCGCCCACCATGGACGATCCGATGTCCAATGGCGCTGATCCGGCCGGAATCTGGAACATCATCCATCCAGCCCAGTAACTCGGACAGGGCCTCCGCGTGGCCATACCGCCCATCCTCGGCGACCAGATGATCGTCCCGTATGGCCCGGCCGCGACCATCCCGGATCACCAGGCGGGCCTGCCGCCCCCCAAGCCCCGAGAAGTGTCCCTGATAATGGACGGCAAGCGCATCCAGTGACAGGCCCTTCCCCTGGCCCAACAGGGCGAACTTGAGACTGGATGAGCCGCTGTTGATGACCAGGATATCGCCCATTTCTTACCGAACCTTCTTCTTCTGATAGTCCGCCAGCAGCAATGCCAGGGCACAGGAAGCCATGCGGGTGATGGCATCATCAGCCCGACTGGTGAGCACGATGGGAACCCGGGCTCCCACCACCAGGCCGGCCCCTGTCGCATCCGCCAGGTAGGTCAACTGCTTCATGAGCATGTTGGCTGCTTCCAGATCCGGTGCCACCAGGATGTCAGCCCGACCGGCCACGGGGGAGATGATGTTTTTGGTCGCAGCCGCCGCCTCGGACACGGCATTGTCGAAGGCCAGCGGGCCATCAATCAAGGCGCCGGTAATCTGCCCACGATCCGCCATCTTGCACAGGGCCGCCGCCTCCAGGGTGGACTGGATCTTGGGATTCACCGTCTCCATCGCCGATAGAATGGCTACCTTGGGCAGCTCATTACCCACCGCGTGAGCCAACTCGATGGCGTTCTGCACGATATCCATCTTGTCGGCCAGAGAAGGATAGATGTTGATGGCCGCGTCGGTGATGAACAGGGGGCGTGGATAGGTCGGTACATCGAAGGCCATCACATGGCTGATGCGTCGTTCGGTCCGCAAGCCGGAATCCTTACGCACCACCTCCCGCAGCAATTCATCGGTATGCAGCGCCCCCTTCATGATGGCGCCCACGGTGCCGGCGCGGGTCATGGCCACCGCCTCTTCGGCCGCGGCATGGCTGTGGGGGACATGAATGATGCGAAAATCGCTGATGTCGATCTCCGCCTCATCCGCCGCCGCCCGGATGCGGTCCTCGGGACCGATCAGAATCGGATGGATCAGACCCGCCTTAGCAGACTCATAGGCCCCCAGGATGG
Source organism: Ectothiorhodospira lacustris (assembly GCF_022227785.1). NCBI lineage: Bacteria > Pseudomonadati > Pseudomonadota > Gammaproteobacteria > Chromatiales > Ectothiorhodospiraceae > Ectothiorhodospira > Ectothiorhodospira lacustris. The sequence goes on from NZ_JAJNQM010000057.1 coordinate 14,204, forward strand.
AAGGTGCATCCACCGGATGCACCACGGCCATGTCGACCGGCTCCGGATGGGTGGCGGCATGCAACAGTTCATGCAGGCGCGCCCGCTCGGACATGCGAACCCGCGGCATCACAGTACGGGCACGGCGGATCTTTTCCGTGGGCGCCAGCACGTCGGCCACCCCCTCGATCACATCCCGACCTTCCTGATTGGTACACCGACAATCAAATTTGATGCGATTCTTTTCAGGGTCCTTTTCCAGGACCTTCACCTTCACCTGCAGGACATCACCCAGACCTACCGGGGCCCGAAACCGCAGGGTTTGCCCCAGATAGATGGTCCCGGGGCCGGGCAACTCGGTGCCCAACACGGTGGAGATGAGCGCTCCGCCCCACATGCCATGAGCGATGATCTCCTGAAAGCGCGAACTCTTGGCAAAATCCTCGTCCACATGGGCAGGGTTCACGTCCCCGGACATGATGGCGAATAGCTTGATGTCATCCATGGTGAGCCGGCGCTCGATAGAGGCCTCGTCGCCCACCCGAATCTCATCGAAAGTGCGGTTCTCGATGTAACCCAGATCGGTTTTCTTATCCATGACTCAGGCCCTTATGTTATGTCCGGCATCCACGTAAAGGGTGCTGCCGGTCAGTGACTGTCCGGCCCCTGAGGCCAGGAAAACGGCACTCTGCCCCACATCCTCGATGGTGGCCAGACGACGCAGGGGGGAACGGGTTTCGGCATCGCGGGCCAGATCTTCGAAATCCTGAATACCCGAGGCCGCCCGGGTACGGATGGGACCCGGCGAGATGGCATGCACCCGGATGCCTTGCGGACCCAGTTCCGCCGCCATGTAGCGCACACTGGATTCCAACGCGGCCTTGACCGGCCCCATGAGGTTGTAGTTGTCCACCACCTTTTCGGCACCGTAATAGGAGAGGGTGATCAGAGTGCCGCCCGCCTTCATCAGGTGTTCCGCCTGTCGGGCCAGGCGAATGAAGGAGTGACAGGAAACATTCATGGCCTGGGCAAAGCCGTCCCAGGAGCAGTCCACCACTCGACCATGGAGATCATCTCGTGGCGCAAAGGCCATGGAATGGATCAGAAAATCCAGCTTGCCCCAACGTTCGGCGGCGCGCTGGAACAGTGCATCCACTTGGGTCTGGTCAAGCACATCGCAAAGCATCAGTTCCGGATCCCCCATCTCACCGGCCAAGGGCCGGACATGGGATTCGGCCTTGGGATGGCCATAGGTCACGATCATTTCGGCACCCGCCTGCTGCAGCGCACGGGCACAGCCGTAGGCAATGCTGTCGGCATTGGCGAGGCCGGTAACGATGCCGGTTTTCCCTTGCATGGAGAAGGGTTGAGTCATCATGGGCAACCTCCAATCGTCGCTGGGTTCACTGGCTCAGACAGATGAACCTGATTTATGTTGCATTGCAGCGAAGATTAGCAGAAGCGCATGATGCCTGCATGTCAATTTGCGATTTTCGCAAGGTTCATCAGGTCTTTTTTGCCGGTTTACAAGACGCTGTTCCCCAGCCAAATCCACGCCGTATTCATGGTTGACATATGGATAGTTCGCCGGCTCATATGAAAACCTTCCCGATTGCCACCGGATTCAACCAGGAGCCGATCCGATGCCGTTGCCGATAAAGACTCTGATCGCCTTTCTGTTGATGGCAACGGGCCTGCCGGCCTTCGCCGCGGAGCGCTTTCAGGACTGGTGGATCAGCTACAGCCAGCCGAGCGAAGAACAAGGACTGACCCTGCTGGCCTATACACGCAGTGATGAAGGCCATGCCCTCGCGGTGGGCCAGACGCAGAACGGGCCGGTCAAGATCGCCCTCTTGGTCAAGGGCGGCCCACCCATTCGTATCAGGGATGGCTTGCTGGAAGCGGAGATCGATGTGGACACGAGATGTCAGAAGCACGCTCTCCAGCAGGATCCGGGTGCCGCTGCGGATCCCGATCCGTCGACGGGGACATGGACTCAAAGCCTGGAATGGCCGGTCTGGGAACCTTCCCGCGGACATTCACTGCCGCCCCTTCTGGAATCCTTGATGGAGGGACGTGAAATCCGCCTCAAGGTGGAGGATGATCAGGGGGATGCCCGTACCCTGAAATTTTCCCTGGACGGAGCCCGCCAGGCCATGCAGTGGATACTGGCACAGGGTCCGCTGACCGTGACCCACCATACCGTGGATACCCTCTCCGACAGGGCGGCCTTCGAGTGCCATCAGCGGGCCCGGGGGGAACGGACCCGCCTGGAGACCTGCTTTGACGCCATCGTATCCTGCTGGGACCGACACGCCCGCGGCTCGGTGCCGGCCTTTCAAGGCTGCCTTCGCAACAGTCGGATGGGGCTGGGCGGCAACTGGTAACCCTCAGGGCAGCAGGATGCTGCTGCCGGTGGTGCGCCTGGCCTCCATGTCTTCATGAGCCCGGGCAGTTTCCCGCAAGGGGTATCGTTGATGAATGGGCACTGCCACCACACCGGTCCTGACCATCGCGAACAGTTCCGAGGCGGCCCATTCCAGGTCTTCCCGGGCGGCAATGTAATGGAACAGGCTGGGTCGAGTGAAAAAGAGCGAACCTTTCCCGGCCAGCACGGCCGGATCCACAGGGGGCACGGGGCCGGAGGCATTGCCGAAGCTGACCATCATGCCCAACGGTCGCAGGCAATCCAGCGAACCCATGAACGTATCCCGCCCGACCGAATCGTAGACCACGTCCACGCCGCGCCCGTCGGTGATTTCCCTCACCCTGTCGGCAAATCCCTCCCCGGCGCCCACTATGACGTGATTCGCGCCATGTTCCATAGCAAGATCGGCCTTTTCGGGACTGCCCACGATGCCGATCACCTCGGCCCCCAGATGCCTTGCCCATTGACAGAGCATGAGACCGACACCGCCGGCGGCGGCATGGACCAGGACATGCTGACCCGCCGCCACCGGCCAGGTGCGCCGCAACAGATAATGGACAGTCATTCCCCTGAGCATCATGGCGGCGGCGGTGTCGTCCGGGATATCCTCGGGCAGACGCACCAGCCTGTCGGCAGGCATGACCCGCCTCTGAGCGTAGGCACCCGGAGGAGGCGCGGCATAGGCCACGCGATCGCCGACCTGCAACCCGGTTACGTTCTCACCCAGGGCTTCCACCACGCCAGCCGCCTCCATGCCAAGACCGCACGGCAGCTTCGGCAACGGATACAGCCCACGACGAAAATAGATGTCAATGAAATTGAGACCAATCGCCGTCTGGCGCAGACGGACCTCCCCCGGCCCCGGCTCCCCAGGGGGTGACCTGACCCATTCCAGCACCTCGGGACCACCGGTTTTCTGAATCTGCATGACAAAGGACATGGGTCTGTCTCCGGATCATCATGTGAACAGACTGGAAACCGGTCTGAGGAACGCTCAGGTCACGCCGCCCCGGTGACCCCGGCACGATCCCGGGCCAGGTAGGTATATATCGCCGGCACCACGAACAGGGTGAACAGGGTCCCGATGGTCATGCCGGCGGCGATCACCAACCCCATGGCAAACCGGGAACCTGCACCGGGACCACCGGCGATCAGCAGCGGAATCATGGCCAGCACTGTGGCGGCGGTGGTCATGAGGATGGGTCGCAGACGAATACCCGCCGCCTTCTCCACCGCCTCGCGCCGGGATAAGCCCTGTTCCTCCTGTAGCTTGTTGGCGAACTCCACGATCAGGATGCCGTGCTTGGCGATCAGGCCGATCAGGGTCAGCAATCCCACCTGGGTATAGATGTTCAGGGTGGTCAGGCCCAGGCTGACGAACAGCAGCGCGCCGGCAATGGACATCGGTACGGTCATCAGCATGATCAGTGAATCACGGAATGACTCGAACTGGGCCGCCAGCACCAGATAGATGACCACCAGGGCAAAGAAGAAGGTCACCACCAGCTGACGGCCCTCGCTCATGAACTGGCGTGACTGACCACCATAGTCCACGCTGTAGCCCGGCGGCAGGACATCGGCGGCAATCTCCTGCAGCACCGCCAGGGCGTCACCCAGGGTGACGCCGGGCCGAGGCACCCCGGACAAGGTAACCGCGTTGAGCTGCTGGAAGCGCTTGAGCTGCTGGGGATGCACCGAGTCCTTCAGGGTGATCAGGGTATCCAGGGGCACCAGTTCGCCGTCCCGGTTGCGGGTATAGAGGTCCTCGATCTGATCCGGCGTCAGCCGATCCACCCGTTGCAGCTGGGGAATGACCCGGTAGGAACGGTCATCCAGGGCAAAACGACCCACGAACCCGCCGGAGAACAGGGATGAAAGATCCGCTGACAGGGTCTGCATGTCCACCCCCATGAGGGCGGCCTTTTCCCGGTCGATATGGATCTCGGTCCGGGGGCGATCGATCTTCAGGTCGCCGTCGATGTAGATGAAGCGGCCGCTGGCCATGGCCCGGCCGATCACCTCGCGGGAGACCTCCAGCAGGTTTTCCGCCGGATCAGTGGAACGGATGACGAATTCCACCGGTGCACCGCCCCCGGCACTGGGCAGGGATGGCGGCACCAGCGCGAAGATGCTCAGACCCGGGATCTCTTCCAGGCGAGGCTGCAGTTCATGATCCAGAACCACCTGGGTGCTGCGGTCGCGTTCATCCCAGGGCGCCAGCACAAACCCGGCCACCGCGGAATTGGTGGCCCCCAGACCGCCCCCGCCGAAACCGTTGATGATGAAAATGTTGGACAGTTCCGGAATCTCGTCCAGATACCGGTTGATCACCGCCGTGTTGCGTTCCAATTGATCCAGGGTCATGGGCGCATCCCCCTGGGCGATGGAGAAGACAAAGCCCTGGTCCTCGGGCGGCTCCAGCTCACTGCTGCTGGTGACGAACAGGAAATAGCAGGACACCAGCACGATGAGACCGAACACCAGCACCACGTGACGATCTTCCAGGGCGCCGTGGAGACGGCGTTCATAGCGCCGGTGCAGTCCCTCGAAGCGGGCATCCAGCCAGGCCTCGAAACGCCCCTTGCTACCCTCGCCATGGGGCTTGAGCAGGCGCGAGCAGAGCATGGGGGACAGGGTCAGGGCGATGACCCCGGAGAGAATCACCGAGGCCGCCAGGGTGAAGGCGAATTCCACGAACAGGGTGCCGGTGATGCCGCCGACAAAACCGATGGGAATGAAGACCGCCACCAGACTGGTGGACATGGCGACGATGGGCCAGGCCAGTTCCCGGGCGCCCTGCAGGGCCGCCTCCAACGGCTGCATGCCCTCCTCGATATGGCGATGGACGTTCTCCACCATGATGATGGCGTCATCCACCACGATGCCGATGGCCAGGACCATGGCCAACAGCGTGAGCAGGTTGATGGAAAAGCCCATCAGCAGCATCAGGAACAGGGTGCCGATCAAGGACAACGGCACCGCCAGGGCCGGAATGATCACACTGCGCATGGAGCCCAGGAAGGCATAGATCACCGCCACCACGATCACCAGTGCCAGCACGATGGTGATCATGACCTCCTGAATGGCGCTCTCGATGTAGAGGGTGGAGTCGTAGACGATGTCCCCCTTGAGGCCCTCGGGAAACTGGGGCTCGATCTCCCGTGCCCAGACCTGACGCACATCGGCGATCACATCCAGGGCATTGGCGTCCGGCGAAACCTCAATGCCGATGAAGGTGGCCGACTGGCCATTGAAGCTCACGGAGCTGTCATAGCTCTCGGAACCTAGTTCCACCTGCGCGATGTCCTGCAACCGCACGATGGCCCCCTGTTCGGAGCGGACCACCAGCTGTTCGAAGGCTTCGGGACTGGACAGGTCCGTTTCCGCCGTCAGTTCCACCGAAACGAGCCGGCCCTTGGTGCGCCCCACTGCGGAGATCACGTTATTGGCCTGCAAGGCCCGGCGCACGTCGGCGCCGGTCACCTCCAGGGCGGCCATGCGTTCCGGGTCCAGCCAGATGCGCATGGCAAAGGTCCGTGCGCCCAGGATCTCGGCCCGCTGCACCCCCGGCAAGGTGGCCAGCTGAGGCTCCACCACCCGTACCAGATAGTCGGTGATCTGATTGTCGCTGAGCACCTCGGAATAGAAGCTCATGTACATGGCGGCAATGGTCTCGCCCACCGACAGCTGGATCACCGGCTCTTCCGCCTCCTGGGGCAGGTCCGAGCGTACCTTGTTCACCTGGGCGGCGATCTGGGTCAGCGCCTCGTTGGGGTCATAGTCCATGCGCAGATAGGCCTGCACCGTGCTGACACCGGAGACACTGGTGGAGACCAGGTAATCGATCCCCTCGGCGGCGGCAATCTCCCGTTCCAGCGGGGTGGTGATGAAGCCCTGAATGAGGTTGGCATCGGCACCGATATAGGTGGTGCTGACAGTGACCACCGCATTCTGGATCTCCGGGAACTGGCGCACGTTCAGGTCAAAACCGGCGCGGATCCCCAGCAACAGGATGAACAGGCTGACCACCGTGGCCAGCACCGGCTTGCGAATGAAGACATCAGTGAATCGCATCGGGGCTCTCCGGCCGCATCAGGCGTTGGGCGGCGTGGGTGCCGCCTCTTCGCCGGGCTGCAGGTCGGGATCATCGCTGATCCTGACCACGGCGTTGTTGCGCAGCTTGAGCAGGCCACTGGTGGCCACCCGCTCGCCCGGTTCCAGCCCTTCCAGGATCACCACCAGATCCCCCCGACGCATCCCGGTCCGCACGAAGCGCTGGCGCACCCGCAATTCATCCCCCTCCCCCGGCTGGATCACATAGACCGAGTCGCCGTAGGGATTGAAGCTCACCGCCGACTGAGGCACCACCACCACCGTCGCAGACTCCCCCACGTCCAGGGTCACGCGACCAAACATGCCGGGGCGCAGCCTCTGCTCCGCATTGGGCAGGATGGCCTGAACCTCGAACGTACGGGTAGAGGCTTGCATGGCGGGCTCGATGGCCTTGACGCGGCCTTCGAAGCTATCCTGGTAGGCATCCACCATCACCTGCAGGGGCTGTCCGGCGACCACTTCGCCGATGCGACGCTCCGCCAGTGAGAAATTGAGGTAGATCGGATCCAGAGCCTGCAAAGACACCACAGGATCTCCGGCGGACAGGAACTGGCCCGGATTCACCCGCCGAATCCCCAGCTGCCCCGAGAAGGGCGCGGTCAGGGTCTTTTGCTGGATGCGGGCCGCCTGTTCCTGCACCGCCGCCGCAGCCTGTTCGGCCTCGCTCTCCCGGCGCTGCACTTCCGCTTCGGAGATATTGTTTTGACGCACCAGCCGACGGGCTCGCTCCAGTTCCAGATTCGCCAGGCGGGCCGCCGCCTCCAGGCGCCGCAGCTGAGCCATGTCCGTACGGCTGTCCAGGCGCAGGAGCACCTCCCCGGCCCTGACCCGAGCACCGTTCTCGAACAGGATCTCCTGCACGATGCCGCTCACCTCGGTGGTCAGCTCGGCCCCCTGCACCGCGGCAAAACTGCCTACCGCCTCCAGTTGCGGGCGCCAGACCTGTTCCCCGGCCTCAGTCGCCGTGATGGTGGCCACCGGCTCGGGCATATTGTCAAAGATGTCCGTGATCAGGGCACCGATGAAGGCTTTGTAGCCAAACACCGCACCCAGCAGCAGGGAAACCGCCAGCAGCATGAGGATCATGCGTCGATTGATGGGTCTTCTGTTCATGTCCGGGACACAGCCTTTGGCAGACCAGCAGAAAAGTTGATGGGAACGACCGCCGCCCAAGCCGCGGCGCGGAACCTGAAAAGAGGCAGATTACACTCTCCGGCCACGGAATCGGATACCTTGCACATCAATGGGGCACAGTACTGGAAAAAACATTCAGGATGATGACCCCCAGAATGATGAAGCCGATGCCGATCCAGGCCGCCAGATCCAGAGACTGCCGAAAAACCAGATAACCCACCAGAGAAATAAGCAGGATGCCCAAGCCGCTCCAGAGGGCGTACGCCACCCCCACCGGGATGCTCTTCAAGACATGGGAGAGAAAATAAAAAGCCCCAAGATAGCAAAGCCCCATGAGCAGGGTTGGCGCGGGACGGGTGAACTGATCGGATTTTTGCAGGAACATCGTGCCGATCACTTCCAG
>NZ_JAJNQM010000058.1:0-21640 GCF_022227785.1 Ectothiorhodospira lacustris
ATCATCGGTGTGGCCATCTATCTGGTGCTCATGGCCGAAGCCTTTGCCGGCTACATGCTGCCCTGGGGTCAGATGTCCTACTGGGGTGCCCAGGTGATCGTGAACCTGTTCAACACCATTCCGGTGGTGGGCGGGGACCTGGTGACTTGGATCCGGGGCGACTTCCTGATCTCCGATGCGACCCTTAACCGCTTCTTCGCCCTGCATGTGGTGGCCCTGCCGCTGGTGCTGGTGCTGCTGGTGTTCGTGCACATCGTCGCCCTGCATGCCGTGGGTTCCAACAACCCCGACGGCGTGGAAATCAAGAAGTTCACCGGTAGCAACGGTCATCCGGCCGACGGCATTCCCTTCCACCCCTACTACACGGTGAAGGATCTGTTCGGCATCGGTGTGTTCCTGATCCTGTTCTTTGCAGTGGTGTTCTTTGCTCCCGAGGCGGGCGGCTACTTCATCGAGAAGGCCAACTTCCAGATGGCCGACCCGATGGTGACCCCGGACCTGATCCATCCGGTGTGGTATTTCGGTACCTTCTATACCGTTCTGCGTGCGGTGCCTGATCCGTTCCTGGGCGTACTGCTCATGTTCGGTGCCGTGCTGATCCTGTTCTTCATGCCCTGGATCGACCGCAATCCGATCAAGTCCTGGCGCTATCGCGGCACCATCCACAAGTTCAACATCGTGTTCTTCGGTCTGACCTTCGTGGTGCTGGGTTATCTGGGCCTGAAGCCGGTGGAGCCCTTCTATGCCGAACTGGGTCTGCGCCTGACGGCCGTCTACCTGCTGTTCTTCTTCGTGCTCTGGTTCCATAGCAAGTCTCGGTCTTCCCTGTTCAGTTGGCTGTCCTTCCTGGTGCTGGTGAGTGGTTACACCTACTGGGATTACCTGCGCCTTCAGGCCGGTGTCGACCAGACCCTGCTGGTGGGCATGTGGTTCATTCCGACCGTGTACCTGGTGATCTGCCTGCTGCTGCCTCTGTACACCCAGCTCAACGAGGAAAAGCCGGTTCCGGCGAGGGTGACTTCGTGATGAAAAAGATAATTACGCTCGTATTCATGATGGCCTGTGCAGCGCCCGCGGCGGCGCTGGCGGCCGGACCTGCCAAGCCTCTGGATCGCGCCAATATCGATATGACCGATACGGCCTCCCTGCAGCGTGGCGCGGAGTATTTCTTCCAGTACTGCATCGGCTGCCATTCGATCCAGTACAAGCGCTACAATCGCATGGGCAACGATCTGGGTCTGAGTGATGACCAGTTGCGGGAGCGGTTCATTCATACCCGTGACCAGGGCGGTGACCAGACCGGCGTCGGCGAACTGATCAAGATCGCCATGAAGCCCGGTGACGCGGAAGAGTGGTTCGGTCAGCCCGCGCCGGATCTGAGCCTGACGGCCCGCCTGCGGGGCACGGACTGGATCTACACCGTACTGCGCAGCTTCTATCTGGATGACAGCCGTCCCATGGGCGTGAACAATGCCGTCTTCGAAGCCATGAGCATGCCCCATATCCTGTGGGAGCTGCAGGGCTGGCAGGCCAATGTGGGCGAAGAGGGTCACGTGAAGCTGGAGAAGGTTGCCGAAGGCAAGCTGACCACCGAGGAGTACGATGAAGTGGTCCGCGACATCACCAACTTCCTGGCCTATGCCGCGGATCCGGTGAAGGTGGAGCGTCATGAGCTCGGCAAGTGGGTGCTGTTGTTCCTGGCCTTCTTCACCTTTGTGGCCTATCTGCTGAAGAAGGAATACTGGAGAGACGTGCACTGATCGTCGTTCCAGCAAAGAAGGGGCAGGGATGCCCCTTTTTTTTCCAGCCGGCCGCCTGGATCCTGTCGGCCGACCGACCGGAGAGCCTCCATGGCGTTAATCGCCAATCGTAGATCCGTCATGACGCTCTTTTCAGCACCCACCTGTCCGAGATGTCATTCGGTCAGGATCGTGCTGGCTGAAAAGGACATCACGGTGGATATTCACCAGATTGAAACCGGCGAAAAGTCCGAGGACCTTTCCGACCTGAATCCCTATAACTCCGTTCCCACACTGGTAGATCGGGAATTGGTGCTTTACGGCACTCAGGTCATTCACGAATACCTGGATGAGCGTTTCCCCCATCCACCGCTGATGCCGGTGGATCCGGTGGCCCGTGCCACGGCGCGCTTGGCCCTGTACCGGGTGGAAATGGACTGGTATCGTGGTCTGGAAAGTCTGAGTGTCGCGCCGGACAAGCAGGCCGCCAAGGCCCGCAAGATTCTCCACGAGAGTCTGGCGGCAGCCAGTGAGATCTTCGCCATCAAGCCCTATTTTCTCAGTGATGAATTCAGCCTGGTGGACGCGGCCATCGCGCCGGTCATGTGGCGTCTACCCCATTACGGGATCCCGCTGGAAAAACTGCCCGCACCGATCCGGGACTACGCCCGGCGCATGTTCACCCGGGGGGCCTTCCGCCAGAGCCTGACCGAGGCCGAGAAGGAAATGCACTGATTCCGCCTCCGGTAGTGTCCGGTTTTTCCGCTGAGTATTCGAGCCTTGCCATGACATCCAGTCGACCGTACCTCATCCGCGCCATCTATGAATGGGTCGTGGACAACGACATGACGCCCCACCTGCTGGTGGATGCCGCTGCAGAGGTGGTGGTACCCCGCGAGTATGTGGAGAACGGGCGTATCGTGCTCAATGTGGCTCCCCTGGCGGTGAGCGGCTTGCTGATCAGTAACGAAGCCGTGACCTTCAACGCCCGTTTCGGCGGCCGCCCCATGAACGTGATGATCCCCATTGATCGAGTGCTGGCCATCTACACCCGGGAAAACGGCCAGGGCATGATGTTCGCCGAGTCCGAGGACGGGGACGAGCCGCCGCCTTCCGGTGGCGATGACGATGGCAGTGGCGGCAAGGGCGATGTCGGGCGCCGCAAGGGACCCAGCCTGCGAGTGGTCAAGTAAGTCTCAGACGATCGTTGCCGGGGCAGGGGGGAGGCCTTTGCCCGGGTTGAGGATCCCGTCCGGATCAAAGCAGCGCCTGACTTCGTGCATCAGCGCCAGGGCTTCTTCTCCCAGCTCACGGGCCACGAAGGGGCGTTTCACCAGGCCGATGCCATGCTCCCCGGAGATGCTGCCCCGCAGGCCCAGCACCAGATCGAACACCCCGTCCAGGCAGGCGTCCGCCGCCTTCATCTGTGCCGCGTCGTCCGGATCTACCAGTAAATTCACGTGGATATTGCCGTTGCCGGCATGGCCGAAACTGACGATGGTGATGCCGTGCTCGGCGCCCAGTCTTTCCAGTCCGTTCACGAGGGCTGGAATCTTCGAGACAGGCACCACCACGTCCTCGTTGATCTTCTTGGGTGCGATGGTGCGCAGGGCTGGTGACAGGGCCTTGCGGGTGGACCACAGGGCCTTGATCTCCGCTTCGGTACCGGCCAGTTCCACCGACAGACAGCCCTCGCCCCGAGCGGCTTCCATGACCCGCCGTGCCGCGCCGTCCAGGCTCTCTGCCAGACCATCCACCTCGATCATGAGCAGGCCTCCCGCCCCTTCGGGAAGGTCCGCCCGGGAGTAGTGGCGGATCATCTCGATGGCGCGTCCGTCCATGAACTCCAGGGCGCAGGGCACCACGGGCTGGGCCATGATGCGGGAGACGGCTTGGGCGGCGGCATCCATGGACGCGTAGACCGCCTGCAGGGTGCGCTTGCCTTCCGGCAGGGGCGTGAGCTTGAGGATGGCTTCGGTGATGACGCCCAGGGTGCCCTCGGAGCCGATCAGCAGCCGGGTGAGGTCGTAGCCGACCACGCCCTTGGTGGTGTAGACGCCGGTACGCAGCAGTTGCCCGCGGCCGGTGACGGCGGTCAGGCCCAGGGTGTTGTCCCGGGGGGTGCCGTACTTGACCGCCCGGGGGCCAGCGGAGTTGTAGGCCAGATTGCCGCCGATGGTGCAGTAGGCGGCACTGGTGGGGTCGGGAGGCCAGAAGAAGCCGTGGCGGCCGGCCGCCTCCTGCAGGGCTTGGTTGGTGACGCCCGGCTGGACCACTGCCAGGCGGTTGTCCGGGTCCAGTTCCAGGATGCGGTCCATGCGTTCCAGGCTCAGCACCACGCCGCCCTGGTCCGGGACGGTGGCGCCCGTGGTGCCGGTGCCGCGCCCGCGGGCGATCAGGGGGGTCCCGTGTGCCCGGCAGCTGCGTACCACGGCCTGTACCTGCTCGGTTTCGGTGGCGAAGACCACGGCCTGGGGCTGGGCATGCAGACGGGAGTTGTCGCCGCCGTAGGGCCAGCGGTCGGCGGCGTGGATGAGCAGATTGTTCATGCCCACCGCCGCCTCCAGCGCCTTGAGCAGGGCGGCGGGTAGCGGTGTTTCCGAGGGCTTTGTGTGCGGCAGGGCCATGGGTGGGTATGTCCTTAGCGGAGGCCCAGTAACTGGCGATCAATGAGGTCGCAAAGGATATGGATCACCACCAGGTGGACCTCCTGAATGCGGGCGGTCCGGGCAGCCGGGGCACGAATCTCGATGTCTCGCTCCGACAGCAGGGTTGCCAGGGCTCCACCGTCACGACCGGTTAAAGCCACCACGCGCAGATCCCGTTCCCGTGCGGCCTTGATGGCCTCCAGTACATTGGCCGAATGCCCCGAGGTGGAGATGGCCACCAGCACATCCCCGCTCTGGCCCAATACCCGGACCTGACGGGCAAAGATCTGATCGTAGGCATAGTCGTTGGCGATAGAGGTCAGTATGGAGGTGTCGGTGGTGAGAGCCACCGCAGGCAGACCCGGGCGCTCGTGCTCGAACCGGTTCACCAGTTCGGAGGCAAAGTGCTGGGCGTCGGCCGCAGACCCGCCATTGCCGCAGATCAGGAGCTTGTGCCCGCCGAGGAAGGTCTCCAGTACGCACTGGGCTGCCTGTTCGATGGCCTCAGGCAGGCTCAGGGCGGCACTTTGCTGGGTTTCCACCGTTTCGGCGAAGGTCTGGCGAATGATGTCTTGCAGGCTCATGCGGGCAGGATACTCAGGGGCTGGCCTCAAAGGCGTTGGGAATCCAGTTCAGGCGGTCATCGGCTTCGATGGCAACCACATCCAGCCGGGCCGGGCGATTGCCGCCATGGATCTGAAGATAAAAGGCCGCCGCCGCCAGGATGCGGCGTTGTTTGCGGCCATTGATGCTGGCGGCGGCACCGCCGAAGCGGGCGGAGCGACGCTGGCGCACTTCGACGAAGACCAGGGTGTCCCGGTCTTCCATGACCAAGTCGATTTCCCCCACCTTGCAGCGGAATTGTGCCCTCACAAAACGCAGCCCCTGCCGTTCCAGAAAGGCTCGGGCGCGGGCTTCCGCCGCGTCACCCTGGGCCTTGAGATTCATTGGGCCTGATCCGCCACGGGCAGGTCGGTCTGTCCGACGAGTCGCGGCCGGCCATCGATGAAACGGGCCCAGTTGAGATCACGGGTGATATGTCCCGAGGCATCCATGCGCAGTCCGCCGGTGAGACCCTGGTAGCGCTCACTGGGGTGATCGGCGAGGCGCCCCAGCAGGGGGAAGAGCTGGAGGGCATCAAAACCCAGGGCCACCAGGCGCGGCAGTTGGCGGGTATTGCCCGAGAGTTGGGCATCCAGCCGGGAGCGCAGTTCCGGGCGCGGATTGGCGCCTTCCAGCAGCCATGGGATGTCGGCAAAGACCAGACCGTCCAGATCCTGATCATGACGGGGATCGGGTCTCCCCGAATAGACGTGGGAGGTGGTGAGTACCGGGATCTGACCGGCACGATGGAAGCGCAGCTGCGGCCAGAGCAGCCTTGCCTGACGCGGGCTACCCGACAGGAAGATCAGGTCCACGTCTTCCCGGGGCGTGGGGCGTGCATCCCGTCCGGTGCGGCCGCTACGGTCACGGATGTCCAGGGCCGCGATGATGGAGGCGCCATAGTCCGATGCCTCGGGGGCAAAGAACTGGGTGCTGACCACCTGACCGCCCAGGGCTTCGAAGCGGTCACGGAAGGTCCGTTGCAGCCGTTCGCCAAGTTCGGTGCGCGGCATCAGGATGATCGCGCGCCGGCGCCCTTCAAGGATGGCCCGTTCCGCGGCTTGGGTGGCTTCGGTTTCGGGGTTGAGGCCGAATTGGTAGAGGCCCGCAGGGTAGGCGGACTGGGGGTCGGCATGGTTCAGGGCCAGGATCGGTATGGGCAGTGATTCGCGCTGGGCAAACAGGGTCACGGCATTGCGATCCAGGGGGCCGATGACGCCGCGGGCGCCATCCGCGATTGCCTGCTGGTAATGGGTCCAGGCGGATTCAGCCTGTTCGCCGGTGTCATGGATGCGCAGCTCCGGCCGGTTATCGGCGGGGCTGTCGTAATAGGCGGCAATGACACCTTCAAGAATCGCCTGGGCCGCCGTGGAGAAGCGTCCGGTCAGCGGCAGCAGCACCGCCACGTGTTCGGGGTAGTGTCCATAGGCCGCCCATTGTTCGCGTAGACGATTCAGGAAGCGGGGGGCGGCCGGGTGACCGTCAAACTGTCGGTGCCAGGCATCTAGCCGTGTCTCCAGGGCCGATAGGCGTGGCGGGGTGTCATGGGCCAGTTCCGCCAGGCTCAGCCAGCCGCGCGCCTCGAAACGGCTGGCCCGTGCCGCCAGGTCCGGCAGTTGTCGGACGGGGATCTGCTGCAGCATGGCCCATAGGGCTTCCTGGCTGACCAGGCGCTCTTCGGGGTTCTGATACAGGGCGCCTTGCCGGATGCGGGTCTCCAGGGCTTCATGCCAGCGGCCCTGATCGGCGAGGGCGCCGGCCTGTGTTTCGAGGATGCGTGCCACCAGGGCGGAGGGCAGGTTGTCCAGGGAAGGGGGTAGGTGACTCAGGGCGGTCTGTGGATCCCCCTCCAGCCAGGTGATGCGGGCGTTGAGTTCGGCATAGCGGGCTTTGCCGGCGGCATCCAGATGCCGGCTTTCTACCTGACCCAGGACCCGGGAGGCTTGGTCAAGGGCGTCCGGCTCAACCGGGGGGCGCAGCATCAGGTCGGCCGCATTGAGCTGGACCCGAGCCCTGTCCGCCCCTCTCAGCCGCGCGGCGGCATCGAGATATGCCGCCGCGGCCGCCAGGTGCGACCCCTCCTTCTCCAGTAGGGCGGCATGGGCCAGTGCATCGGTGGGTGGGTCTGCGGGGCGGGGCAGGCCGGCGCAGGCCGACAGGAACAGCGCAATCAGCAGTGGCAGGACGATATGTCGCATGGTGCACACGGGGTCATGGGTTCTCCCTCCCGCCTGGGCGGGTTAGACTGGCGAACCGTTTTTGTGGGGTTTCCAGTATCTTGGCCGGGGTGCAGTGTGTCAATTGAGGCGGGTGTTTTATATGTGGTGGCGACGCCGATCGGCAATCTCTCCGATATCTCCCGCCGCGGGCTGGAGATACTGGGAAGGGTCGACCTGATCGCAGCGGAAGACACCCGTCATACGGGCAGGCTGCTGGTCCATTTCGGTCTGGCCACGTCGCGCGTGAGTCTCCATGAGCATAATGAGGAGCAGCAGGTCCCGGCACTGGTGGCGCGTCTTGCCCAGGGTGACTCCATTGCCTTGGTCAGTGATGCCGGTACCCCCCTGATCAGTGACCCCGGCTTTCGTCTGGTGGCGGCGGCTCGCGAGGCCGGGATTCGCGTCTCTCCCGTCCCCGGCCCCTGCGCCCTGATCGCGGCACTCTCCGCCAGCGGACTGCCTTCCGACCGGTTTCTCTTCGAGGGTTTCCTGCCTGCCAGGGAGCAGGGCCGCCGCAGGCGTCTGCAGACTCTGCGGGAGATCCCCTGCACCCTGATCTTCTACGAGTCCAGCCATCGCATCGGTGATGCCCTCAGGGACATGGCCGAGGTGCTGGGGGGGGAGCGTCGGGCGGTGGTGGCACGGGAATTGACCAAGACCTTTGAGCAGGTCCAGGGGGATACCCTGGAAGGGTTGGTGCGATGGCAGTCCGAGGACCCCAATCATGGACGCGGCGAGTTCGTGGTGCTGGTGTCCGGGGCGCCACAGCAGGAGACGGGTGAATTGACGGCGGAGGCGGAGCGTGTGCTGCAGCTGCTGCTGGGGGAGTTGCCGCTGAAGTCGGCGGCGCGCCTGGCGGCGGAGATTACCGGTGTTTCCAGAAATATCCTCTATCAACGCGGGCTTGAGCTGCGTTGAGGAAACGCCGGCTTGAGTATTGCCGGCGAAACATCGAGCAGGCCCGCTTTCGTCACTCCCGCGAAGGCGGGAGTCCCTGATCTTCAGTCCGCGACTGGATTCCCGCTTGCGCGGGAATGACGTGTTCGGAACCTTCCTAAGCGGCGTTCCCTGTCTTGTGCTTGGTCGCTGAACTTACATACAATGCTTCCCGGAGCCGGCCAGACAGTCGCTGCGGTTTCACAGGCCGTGGAGGAAAGTCCGGGCTCCACAGGGCAGGGCGCCAGGTAACGCCTGGGCGGCGCGAGCCGACGGAAAGTGCCACAGAAATGATACCGCCGATGGCCTTCGGGCACAGGTAAGGGTGAAATGGTGCGGTAAGAGCGCACCGCGCGGGTGGCAACACGCCGTGGCAGGGTAAACCCCGCCCGGAGCAAGGCCAAATAGGGGTGCACTGGTGTGGCCCGCACTGCACCCGGGTAGGCTGCTCGAGGCGCATGGTGACATGCGTCCCAGACGAATGACTGTCCTCGACAGAACCCGGCTTATCGGCCGGCTCCACTTTTCTTCCTTGCCCCCGCCCGGGGGCGCCTTGCCGACTCGATCGCCCCCTGAAAATCCTACCAGCTCACTCAACTCTGTTTGCGTGACTTGTCGGGTTTCTTTTGCAACTCCCTGATTAGTCGAGAAACCCCAACATGACTGGGTTCGATCTCACGGGCGCCTTCCAGCATGTTTTGTAAGTATTTGTGACGCAAGCATAAATCTTGATCCTTGAAGGGGCATTTCCCTTGACACTCCGCTGAGCGCCTACCTATAGTGTCGACGAGTGGCTTTATGTGGGGGCAGGTGGAGTTTGCCCGAGTTTTCGAGGCCTTCCCAAGACGGAAAGGCGGGGCGATTCCGGCGGTACAGACGCTGTGATTGGTGCAGATGCCCGGGGCGGTCGTGTTCAGAGGGATTACCAACCTGAATCTGGACTCCAAGGGGCGTGTGGCAATGCCCACCCGGTATCGTGACCGCCTGGCGGAAAGCTGTCAGGGTAATCTGGTCATCACCGTTCACCTGGATCAGTGTCTGCTGATCTATCCCCTGCCGGACTGGGAAATCCTTGAACAGCAGGTGATGTCCCGGCCCAACATGAACCGGCGGGTGCGGGACCTTCAGCGTCTGCTGGTGGGGCATGCCTCGGACTGCGAGATGGATGGTAATGGTCGGATACTCCTGCCTGCTCCCCTGCGTGAATTTGCAAACCTGACAAAACGGGCGGTACTGGTGGGGCAGGGCAACAAGTTTGAGTTGTGGGACGAGGATGCGTGGAACAGCGGCCGTGATGACTGGTTCCGGCAAGAGGCGCGGGAAGGTGATCTGAGTTCGATCCTGGAGTCTCTGACGCTGTGAGTCATGACATGCTGGAGAAGATCGGCCATCGCCCGGTACTGCTGGAAGAGGCCCTGGAGGCCCTGTGTATCCGCTCGGATGGTCTTTACGTGGACTGTACCTTCGGCAGGGGGGGGCACAGTGGTGCCATCCTCGACCGTTTGGGTCCGGCAGGTCGCCTGATTGCCCTGGACCAGGATCCTGAAGCCGAAGCCGAGGCCCTGCACCGTTTTGCGGGAGATGATCGCTTCGAGTTCGTGCGAACGTCCTTTACCCGGCTGCTGCCTGAACTCCGGGTGCGTGGCCTGACAGGACGGGTGGATGGTGTGCTGCTGGATTTGGGGGTGTCTTCCCCCCAGTTGGATACCCCGGAGCGAGGCTTCAGCTTCATGCGGGATGGTCCTCTGGACATGCGCATGGATCCGATGCGGGGAGCGTCTGCCGCCCAGTGGCTGGCACGTGCCGATGAGGCCGAGATCGCCGGGGTTTTGAAGACCCTGGGCGAGGAGCGCTTCGCCCGCCGCATCGCCCGCCACCTGGTCGCACAGCGGGCCGTCATGCCCATCGAGCGGACCGGTCGCTTGGCGGCGCTGATCGCTGAGGCCATTCCCCGCCCTGAACGGCACAAGCACCCGGCCACGCGCAGTTTCCAGGCCATTCGCCTGCATGTGAATCGTGAACTGGACGCCCTGGACGAATGCCTGGCGCAGATACCGGCGGTACTGGCCCCCGCAGGGCGACTGGCGGTGATCAGTTTCCATTCCCTGGAGGATCGGATCGTGAAGCGCTTCATCCGTCGCCAGTCGGAAGGCGAGCCGTTGCCGCGGGGGTTGCCTGTCACCGATCTCCCCCCCGGAAGGACCCTGTTGAAGATCGGCAAGGCGCAGCGGGCTCGGGAAGATGAGGTTGATGAGAATCCGCGGGCACGCAGCGCCGTGCTCCGGGTGGCCGAGCGCCTGTCATGAGCCGGCGCCTGATATTACTGGCCCTGCTGTTTCCGGCGGTGGTCATCGGTGCCTTGGCGGTGGTGCACAGCAAGCATCAGAGCCGGGTGTTGTTCACTGAATTGCAGGCTGAACTGAGATTGCGTGACGAACTGAACATCGAATGGGGGCAGTTGCAGCTGGAGCAGAGTACCTGGGCGACCCATGGACGGATCGAAGAGGAGGCAGGCAGCCGTCTCAACATGCGGCTGCCTGATGCCCGTTCTACCGTTATCTTGCTGGAGTGATTGATGTCGGAGCCAAAGACAACGGTTTCTCGCTGGCGGCGCGGCGCGGTGCTGGGGGCTTTCGCCCTGGCCTTCGTTGCCGTGCTGGCGCGCGCCGTGGATCTGCAGGTTCTGCAGCAGGATTTTCTCCAGGGCCAGGGTGACGCACGTCATCTGCGAGTGGTGTCCCTGCCGGCCCACCGGGGCATGATCGTGGACCGCAATGGTGAACCCATTGCGGTCAGCACGCCGGTCGACAGCGTCTGGGCCAACCCCAGGGAAACATTACAGCACCCCACGCAGCAACTGGTGGGCCTGGCCCATCTGCTGGACATGAATCCACGGGATCTGCATCAGCGTCTGGCCGAGCGTGCCGAGCGTGAATTTGTCTATCTGCGCCGTCATGTCAGGCCGGATGTGGGGGCGCAGGTCATGGCCTTGCGAGTCCCCGGTGTCGCCCTGCAGCGCGAATACCGACGCTACTATCCCATGGGTGAGGTCTCCGCCCATGTGCTGGGCTTCACCAATATCGATGATCGTGGCCAGGAGGGTCTGGAACTGGCCTATAACCCCTGGCTGACCGGCGAGTCGGGCGCCAAACGGGTGGTCCGCGACCGTCTGGGGCGCGCCATCCGGGACGTGGAGAATATCCGGCCCGCCCGCCCCGGGCAGGATCTGACCCTGACCATTGATCAGCGCCTGCAGTACCTGGCCTATCGTGAACTCAAGGCCGCAGTCCAGGCCCATGGCGCGCGGGCGGGCTCTGCGGTGATTCTCGATGCCCGTAACGGCGATGTCCTGGCCATGGTCAACCAGCCCTCCTACAACCCGAACAACCGGGGCACCCTGCGTGGCGATAGCGCCCGTAACCGGGTTGTCACGGACCTGATCGAGCCTGGTTCCACCATCAAACCCTTCACCGTGGCCGCGGCCCTGGAGAGCGGGCAGTTCCAGAAGGAGTCCCTGCTGCAGACCAGCCCCGGCCGCATGCGGGTGGGCCGCCACACCGTCACGGATATCCGTAACTACGGCCTGATTGATCTGACCACCATGATCAGCAAGTCCTCCAATGTGGGGGCGAGCAAGCTGGCCCTGGCCATCGAGCCTCAGCAGCTCTGGGAGACTTTCTATCGGGCCGGCTTTGGTCGCAGCACCGGCAGTGGGTTTCCTGGAGAGGCCGGCGGCAATCTACGGGATTTTTTCCATTGGCGTGATGTGGAGCGCGCCACCATGGGCTTTGGTTATGGCCTGTCCGTCACGCCGTTGCAGCTGGCCCAGGCCTACGGCGCCATCGCCAACGAGGGGGTGATGTTCACGCCCCGTCTGGTGGTATCCGATGCCCCGCGCGAGGCCTATCGGGTCATGAGTCCCCATACGGCCCAGAGCCTCATGCACATGCTGGAGGTGGCCGTATCCCGTGAGGGTACCGGCATCCGGGCCTCCGTGGAGGGCTACCGGGTGGCCGGCAAGACCGGCACGGCACGCAAGCTGGTGGATGGCGGTTATGCCAAGGGGCTCTATCTGTCCCTGTTTGCCGGCATGGCGCCCGCCAGTGATCCGCGTCTGGTGATGGTGGTGATCATCGATGAGCCCGCCGGCGATCAATATTACGGCGGCCAGGTGGCGGCCCCCGTATTCGGGGCGGTCATGCGTGGTGCGCTCCGCCTCATGGATATTCCCCCCGACAATCTCCCGGATCTGAAGTCCGCCTCCCGTTCCTCCGCGGAGGCGCCGACATGACGTGCCCTGCGCAAACCGAACACCGATATCTGCTGTCGGAACTGCTGGTCGGGATGGTGCCGGTTCCGGCTGTCCTTGACCGCCCCGTGCAGGGCCTGTGTCTTGACAGTCGCCGGGCGTTGCCCGGCGAGGTGTTTCTGGCCGCGGCGGGACATCACCATCACGGTCTGAGCCACGCCCGGGAGGCGGTTCAGCGTGGGGTCGTGGCGGTACTCTGGGAGCCCACGGCAGCGACGGGGGCACCGCCTCCCGAGGCGTCGGTGCCTTATCTGGCCGTCCCCCGGCTGCGTGAGCGCATGGGTGAGCTGGCGGCGCGGTTTCATGGTCATCCCTCACGCGCCATGCAGGTGGTGGGGGTGACGGGCACCGATGGCAAGACCTCGGTATCCCAGTGCCTGGCCGGCGCCCTGGACAGTGACAGTCGCCCCTGCGGCGTGATCGGTACCCTGGGCAGCGGGCGTTACGGTGAACTGGGAGATCCGGGTCTGACCACGCCTGATCCCGTGTCCCTGCAGGCCTTTCTGGCTGCCATGGGGCGCTGCAAGTTGCATCAGGTGGTGATGGAGGTGTCATCCCATGCCCTGGATCAGGCCCGAGTGGCGGGGGTGGATTTCGATGTTGCCATCCTCACCAATCTGGGGCGGGATCACTTGGATTATCACGGTACGGTCACCGCCTATGGTGAGGCCAAGGCACGGCTGTTTTCCTGGCCCGGCCTGAAAACGGCAGTGCTGAACCTGGACGATCCCTTCGGTCGCCTGCTGGCCGAGCGGCTGAAGGTCCCCGTGCTGGGCTATGGCCTGCAGGCGTCGTCCGACGGCCCCGAACTGGTGCTGGCGACCCATCCGGAATTCCATGCCGAGGGTATCCGCGCCCATGTCATGACTCCATGGGGGGCGGGTGAGCTGGAAAGCCCCTGGCTGGGACGGTTCAACCTGGAAAATCTGCTGGCGGTACTGGCGGCGTTGCTGAGTCTGGACGTCAGCCTCACCGATGCCCTGGAACGGCTGCATCACAGTCCGGCAGTCCCTGGACGCATGGAGCGTTTCCACGGTACCCGGGGGCCGCTGGTGGTGGTGGATTATGCCCACACCCACGAGGCGCTGGCCCAGGTGCTGCAGGCCCTGCGTGCCCATTGCAGTGGTCGGCTCTGGTGCGTGTTTGGTTGCGGCGGCAACCGCGACTCGGGCAAGCGCCCGCTGATGGCGGCCGTAGCCCAGCGTGACGCGGATCAGGTGGTGGTGACCAGCGACAATCCGCGCCATGAGGATCCTCGGGCGATCATCGAGGCGGTCTGTACCGGCTTTACCGATCTTTCGCGGGTGCATGTGGAAGCCGACCGGGAGGCTGCCATCCGCCATGCCTTTGGTCAGGCGGGTCGGGAGGATGTGGTGCTGATCGCGGGCAAGGGTCATGAGACCTGGCAGATCTTCGGCGATGAATGCCGCCCCTTCAGTGACCGGGTCCTGGCCCGCCGGCTGGTGGAGGGTGAGGCATGATGCGGATTTCCATGAGCCAGGTGGCGGCACTGACCGGCGGACGCCTGCAAGGCGCCGACGCGGCTGTGCAGGGGGTGTCCACGGACAGTCGCAGCGTAACGGCGGAACAGCTCTTTGTCGCCCTGAAGGGACCGCGTTTCGACGCCCATGACTTCATCTGTCCGCAGTTCCCGGCCGCCGGCTTGCTGCTCAGCCGGGACCCCGGCCCGAACCAGGACCGGCCCTGGGTGCTGGTGGATGATACCCGTCGTGCCCTGGCCGACCTGGCCGCCGGCTGGCGCCGCCATTGTCCGGCCCGGATCGTGGCGCTGACCGGCAGCAACGGCAAGACCACGGTCAAGGAGATGCTGGCGGCGATTCTCGGTCACTGCGGCGAGACCTGGGCCACCCGCGGCAACCTGAACAACGACATCGGTGTCCCCCTGACGCTGCTGAGTCTGTCCGGGAAGCATCGCTTCGGTGTGATCGAGATGGGGGCCAACCATGCCGGCGAGATTGCCTTGCTGACGCGCATTGCCCGGCCCGATGTGGCCTTGATCACCAATGCCGGCCCTGCCCACCTGGAGGGGTTCGGCAGCATCGAAGGGGTTGCCCATGCCAAAGGCGAGATCTTCCAGGGGCTGGAAGATGAGGGGGTGGCGGTGATCAATGCCGATGATCCCTATGCCGACCTGTGGCTGTCCATGAATCCCGGGCGCCAGGTCATCCTGTTCGGCCTGTCGGCACGGGCCCGGGTCCGGGGAGAGATGGATGGCGAGGATCTGCTGATTCATCTGCCGGATGACCGAATCCGTGTGTCCCTGGCCCTGGCCGGTCGTCATAACCGTCTCAATGCATTGGCTGCGGCTGCGGCTGCCCATGCGCTGGGGGCGGACGCCGCGGCCATCGGCCGGGGTCTGGCATTGATGCAGCCGGTACCGGGGCGTCTGGTGTCCCGGCCGGGAGCGGCGGGCAGTCGTCTCATCGACGATAGCTACAATGCCAATCCCGCCTCCACTCGCGCGGCGATCCAGGTGCTGTCGGAGCAGCCCGGGCACCGCATCCTCGTCCTCGGGGATATGGGCGAACTGGGTGAGGACGCCGCCGGTATGCATCGCGAAATGGGTGCATTGGCCAGGGCCATGGGGGTGGAACGGCTGCTGGCAGTGGGTCCGCTGAGCCGACATGCGGTCCATGCCTTCGGCAACGGTGCGGAGCACTTCGAGGATCAAGCCCGCCTGTCGGCGGTGCTGACAGGATGTCTGGGACCTGATGTGGTGGTCCTGATCAAGGGGTCCCGCGGACAGCGCATGGAGCGGGTGGTATCGGCATTGATGCCGGAACAAGGGCAGCGACAAGAACAATCGGGAGATAATGGGCATGCTGCTCATTCTGTTTGAGTATCTGAGCCAGTACTACACGGCCTTCAACGTAGTCCAGTACCTGACCCTGCGTGCCATCCTGGGCGTGCTCACGGCGTTGCTGATCGCCTTTATGGTGGGACCGGCCATGATTCGGCATCTGACCCGCTACAAGATCGGCCAGCAGGTGCGCAGCGACGGTCCCCAGACCCATTTCAGCAAGGCGGGAACCCCCACCATGGGGGGTGCCCTGATCTTGGTGGCGGTGGCCGTCAGCACCCTGTTGTGGAGCGACCTGAGTAACCGCTTTGTCTGGGTGGTGCTCCTGGTCACCCTGTTATTCGGGCTTATCGGCGGGGTCGATGATTACTTGAAGCTGCGGTACGGCAACAGCCGGGGGCTGTCGGCGCGCAAGAAATTTTTCTGGCAGAGTCTGGTGGCCTTTCTGACCGCCGTGTTTCTGTTCTACACCGCCCAGACCCCCATCGAGACCACGCTGATCGTGCCCGTTTTCAAGGATGTGGCCATTGATCTGGGTCTGTGGTTCATCCCCCTGACCTGGCTGGTGATCGTGGGTTCGAGCAACGCGGTGAACCTCACCGATGGCCTGGATGGCTTGGCCATCATGCCCTGTGTGCTGGTGGCGGGGGCGCTGGGGGTGTTCGCCTATGTGTCGGGTCATGCCATCTTTGCCGACTACCTGGGCATTCCCTTTGTGCCCGGGGTGGGGGATCTGACCGTGTTTGCCGCGGCCCTGGTGGGGGCGGGCATGGGCTTTCTCTGGTTCAACGCCTACCCGGCCCAGGTCTTCATGGGCGACGTGGGCGCCCTGGCCCTGGGCGCGGCCTTGGGCCTGCTGGCGGTGACCACCCGGCAGGAGATCGTGCTGGTGATCATGGGCGGGGTGTTCGTGATTGAGACCCTGTCGGTGATCCTGCAAGTGGCCTCCTACAAGCTGACCGGGCGGCGCATCTTCCGCATGGCGCCGCTGCATCATCATTTTGAACTCAAGGGCTGGCCCGAACCGCGGGTGATCGTACGTTTCTGGATCATTACCGTGGTGCTGGTGTTGATCGGTCTGGCCACCCTGAAGATCCGTTGAGGACGGCGAGTGACGTGACAGAGCAGGCAACGACACTGATCGTGGGACTGGGCACCACCGGGCTCTCCGTGGCGCGGCATCTGGCCGCCCGCGGGGAGCCCTTCTGCGTGGCCGATACCCGCGAATCGCCGCCGGGTCTGGCTGCGCTGCGGGAACAGGTGCCGGACGTGTGTCTGTTCTCCGGGCCGTTTGACCCGGACGTGCTGTCCCGTTTCGAGCGGCTGATCGTGAGCCCCGGGGTGAGCATTCGGGAACCCGCGATCCGGGCGGCCGAGGCCGCCGGTGCCCGGGTGCTGGGTGATATCGAACTCTTTGCCGGGCAGGTCAACGCCCCGGTCCTGGCCATCACCGGTTCCAACGGCAAGAGCACGGTGACGACCCTGGTGGGGGAGATGGCCCGGGCCGCGGGGCTGCAGGTGGCGGTCGGCGGTAATCTGGGTACCCCGGCACTGGATCTTCCGGCATCCCGGCCGGCGCCTGATCTTTATGTGTTGGAGCTCTCGAGCTTTCAGCTGGAAACCACGTCCGGGCTCCGGTGCGAGGCGGCCGCCGTGCTCAATCTCTCCGCGGATCATATGGATCGTTACCAGGGGCTGGACGAGTATGCCCAGGCTAAGGCACGCATCTTTCGTCACGCCCGGGTGGCAGTGACCAATCGGGAAGATCCCCGGGTCCAGGCCATGTCCGGTGGCCGGATGCGGGTGAGCTTCGGCCTGGATGCCCCGGCGGATGGTCAATATGGTCTGAAAC
The DNA here is from genome assembly GCF_022227785.1 of Ectothiorhodospira lacustris. NCBI lineage: Bacteria > Pseudomonadati > Pseudomonadota > Gammaproteobacteria > Chromatiales > Ectothiorhodospiraceae > Ectothiorhodospira > Ectothiorhodospira lacustris. The sequence continues at coordinate 17,128 of NZ_JAJNQM010000058.1, forward strand.
AGCGGGACGGCGCGTCCTGGCTGTACCGGGGGGATGACCCCCTGATGGCGGAGGCGGAGCTACGCATGGCCGGGCGTCATAACACCGCCAATGCCCTGGCTGCCCTGGCCCTGGGCGAGGCCGCCGGCCTGCCCAGGGGCGACATGCTGGCGGTATTGCACCGCTTTGCCGGTCTGCCCCATCGTTGCCGGTGGGTGGCGAATCTGCAAGGTGTCGACTGGTACAACGATTCCAAGGGCACCAACCTGGGCTCCACCCTGGCGGCCCTGGCGGGCTTGCCGGACAAGGTGGTGCTCATCGCCGGCGGGCAGGGTAAGGGGCAGGACTTTGCGCCCCTCAAGGCCGTGGTGACCCAAAAAGCGCGGGCAGTGGTACTCCTGGGGCAGGACGCAGCCGTCATTGAGCGGGCTTTGGAGGGTGTAGTGCCGGTGGTGCGGGTCCATGACATGGATCAGGCCGTGGCCGAGGCCGCCCGGCTGGCTTGTCGTCGGGACAGCGTACTGCTGTCGCCTGCCTGTGCCAGCCTGGATATGTTTCGCAATTATGAACACCGGGGCGAGGTCTTCGAGTCCGCAGTACGGAGGTTGGCATCATGAAGGGACTTGATCTTCAGGCCACCCGGGACATGGACAACCGCTTGACGGTGGAACTGCACCAGAAGGTGGACCTGGGGCTGGCGGTCACGGTCATGGCCCTGTTGGGGCTGGGGCTGGTGATGGTGGGGTCCGCCTCCATCGGCATCGCCGAGCGCAGTCTGGGCGATCCCTTCTATTTTCTGCAGCGGCAGGTGGTCTTCGTCACCCTCGGCGTGGTTGCGGCTGTCATGCTTTACAACCTGCGCCTGGCCTGGTGGCAGGTCATGGGACCCTGGCTGCTTCTGTCCGTCTACGTGTTGTTGCTGTTGGTGCTGGTGCCCGGTATCGGCAAGACCGTGAACGGCTCAACCCGCTGGATCTCGGTGGGACTGTTCAATCTGCAGGTCTCCGAGGTGGTGAAATTGCTCATGACCGTCTACCTGGCCGGCTATCTGGTGCGGCATGCCCGCCAGGTGCGCGAAACCTTGATGGGTTTTGCCAAGCCGTTGATCCTGCTGATGCTGGCCACGGTGCCCCTGCTCATGCAGCCGGATTTCGGCGCCGCCGTGGTGCTGATGGCCATCGCCCTGGGGATGCTGTTCCTGGGCGGCGCACGGCTGTGGCAATTTTTCATGCTCCTGGGCGTCGTGGGTGCGGCGATGGCCTGGCTGGCCGTCCAGACGCCCTATCGGGTGGCCCGCCTCACCGGTTTCATGGACCCCTGGACCGACCCCTTCAATACCGGCTTCCAGCTCACCCAGTCCCTGATTGCCATCGGCAGTGGTTCCTGGTTCGGCGTGGGGTTGGGCGGCAGTGTGCAGAAACTCTTTTATCTGCCGGAAGCCCACAACGATTTCTTGTTCGCCGTGCTGGCCGAGGAACTGGGCCTGGTGGGCATCGTGACGGTGGTGGCCCTCTACGGCTTTCTGCTCTGGCGCAGCTTTGCCATCGGCCAGGCCGCCGAACGGGTGGGGCACCTGTTCGGAGCGCACCTGGCCTACGGCATCGGCATCTGGATCGGCCTGCAGGCCTTCATCAACATGGGCGTGAATATGGGCATGCTGCCCACCAAGGGGCTGACCCTGCCCCTGATGAGCTATGGCGGCAGTTCCATGCTGGTGACCTGTGCGGCCATGGGGCTGCTGGCCCGGGTACACCGGGAAACGGTGGAGAGCGGGGGCTTCAGGCCCCGCCGCCGTGCGTCCGGAGGTGGATCATGAGCCGTCGCCCTATCCTGATCATGGCGGGTGGTACCGGGGGGCATGTCTTTCCAGGACTGGCCGTGGCCGATGATCTGCGTGCCCGAGGCGAGACCGTGTGCTGGCTGGGCACGGCCACGGGTCTGGAGGCCCGGCTGGTGCCGGCGGCCGGGATCGAGTTTCACACCCTGCCGGTGAGCGGCCTGCGGGGCAAGGGGCTGTCCGCCTGGCTGCTGGCCCCCTGGCGACTGGGGGTCGCTCTGTGGGCCGCCCTGGGCTTGATGCTGCGCCTGAAACCCCGTGCCGTACTGGGGCTGGGGGGGTTTGCCTCCGGCCCCGGCGGACTCATGGCCGCGGCCCTGGGCCATCCCCTGGTGATCCATGAACAGAACGCCATTGCCGGCATGACCAACCGCTGGCTGGCCGGACGGGCGGATCTGGTGCTGGAGGCCTTCCCGGGCACGTTTCCGGTTGCTCGGGAGCCGGTGGCCGTCGGCAATCCGGTGCGCGCAAGCATCCGTGAACTGCCGGACCCCGCGGTGCGTATGGCCGGACGGGAAGGTCCTCTACGCCTGCTGGTGGTCGGCGGCAGTCTGGGTGCCCTGGCCCTGAATACCCGCGTGCCCGAAGCGGTAGCCCGTCTGCCCGAAGCTCACCGTCCGCAGATCCGGCATCAGGCCGGGGAGCGCACGTTGGAGCAGGCTCGCCAGGCCTATGCCGAGGCCGGCGTGGAGGCCGAGGTGACGGCCTTCATTGATGACATGGCCCAGGCCTACGGCTGGGCGGATCTGGTGATCTGCCGTGCCGGGGCGCTGACGGTTTCCGAGTTGGCGGCTGCCGGCGTGGCCGCCCTGTTGGTGCCTTACCCCCATGCGGTGGATGACCACCAGCGCGCCAACGCCCGCTATCTGTCCGAGACCGGTGCGGCACACCTCATCCTTCAGGATGAACTGGATGCCGGGGACTTGGCGACCCTGCTGGAGTCCCTGGATCGTCCCCGGCTGCTGGAGATGGCCGCCCAGGCCCGGCGCCTGGCTCGTCCTGATGCCACCCGTCGCGTGGCCGAGGCCTGTCTGGCCCTGGCCGGTAAAGGAGATCGCTCATGAATGCCCCCACAGCCCTGATCGGCATGCGCCGTATCCGCCGCATCCACTTCGTGGGCATCGGCGGTTCGGGCATGGGCGGCATTGCCGAGGTGCTGGCCAACCTGGGGTATCAGGTGAGCGGTTCCGATATCGCCGAAAACGCCGTGACCCGGCGTTTGGAAGGTCTGGGGGTGGAGGTCCGTGTGGGTCATGATGCCACCCATGTGCAGCAGGCCGATGTGCTCGTGGTTTCCAGTGCCATCCGCCCCGGTAACCCGGAGTTGCAGGCGGCACGGGAGCGTCGCATTCCCGTCGTGCCCCGGGCCGAAATGCTGGCGGAGTTGATGCGCTTTCGCTACGGCATCGCTGTGGCCGGGACGCACGGCAAGACCACCACCACCAGCCTGGTAGCCAGCCTGCTGGCGGAAGGGGGGCTGGACCCCACGTTCGTGATCGGTGGTCGGCTCAACAGCACCGCCAGTCATTCCCGGCTGGGGCAGGGCAGCTATCTGGTGGCCGAGGCGGACGAGAGCGACGCCTCCTTTTTGTGTCTGCAGCCGATGATTTCAGTGGTGACCAACATCGATGCAGACCATCTGGCTACCTATGAAGGGGATTTTTCCCGGTTGCGGGATACGTTCCTCGAATTCCTGCATCATCTTCCGTTCTACGGCCTGGCGGTGTTGTGCGTGGATGATGCGGAGATCCGCGGCTTGATCACCCGCATCGGCCGTCCCATGCTCACCTACGGCATCGATCATCCGGCGGATGTCCATGCCCGCGAGCTACGCCCGGACGGCACCCGCACCCATTTCGATCTGCACCTGCCGGGGCGTGACCAGGCCCTGCCGGTGACCCTGAATCTGCCGGGACGCCACAATGTGCTCAACGCCCTGGCGGCGGTGGCCGTGGCCCATGAGCTGGGGGTGGATGATGGCGCCATCCAGCGCGGGTTGCAGGCATTTCAGGGTATCGGTCGTCGTTTCCAGGTCTACGGTAATCTACCCACCCCGATGGGGGCGGTGCTGCTGGTGGATGACTATGGCCATCATCCCACCGAGGTGGCCGCTACCATCGCCGCGGCCCGGTCCGCCTGGCCGGGGCAGCGTCTGGTACTGGCCTTCCAGCCCCATCGCTACACCCGCACCCGAGACCTGTTCGAGGATTTTGCCGAGGTGCTGTCCGAGCCTGATGTGTTGGTGCTGCTGGATGTCTATGCGGCGGGTGAGGACCCCATTCCCGGCGCCGACGGTCGTACCCTGGCCCGCACGATCCGTACCCGGGGACGGGTAGACCCCGTGTTTGTGGATGCCCCCGAGCGCCTGGTGGATGCCCTGCGGGGTGTATTGCGGGAGGGGGATGTGTTGCTGACCCAGGGGGCGGGTAATGTGGGGGCGCTGGCGGCCAGTCTGCCGGTGGCCTTGTGTGCCGTGGGAGATGCCCCATGATCGTCGCCCGTCGTCCCGGTCATCTGCGTGGGGAACTGCGCATCAATGAAGCCATGGCCCGGCATACCTCCTGGCGGGTGGGTGGCCCGGCGGACCGCTGGTATCGTCCGGCGGACCTGGATGATCTGGTGCTGTTTCTGTCCGGTCTGCGGGCGGATGAACCCCTGTTCTGGCTTGGTCTGGGCAGCAACATCCTGGTGCGGGAC